>CAYSCB010000314.1:0-3739 GCA_964429335.1 uncultured Aquihabitans sp. | reverse complement strand
TCGTTGTAGGTGGTGGCGAGGCGTTCGGCGCGGGTGGGGTCCTCCCACACCCAGGTCGAGAACCGGGTGGTGAGGGCTTCCTGCTTGTCGCGGGCAGCGAGCGTCTCGGCGTCGTTGCGGACGCGGCGTCCATCGTCGGTGGCGTCGGTGACGGTGTGGAGCCGTTGGTTGAGCGCGGCGTCGAGCAACGTGATCGCATCGGCGCGTGAGGTGCCCCATTCGGAGGTGAGGGCGACGCTGCGCCGGCTGCCGTCGCGGAGTCGAGCGGACCAGTGGCCGAGCTGTGGGAGGTGTTCGACATCGACCGTTGCGTCGAGCACTTCGCCAGCGAAGTACTCGACGTCGCGGCTGGGGATCCACGGTGAGCGGAGTCGGGCGGTGATGTCGGCCGGTTCGAGCTGGCGGGGCAGGACCGCTTCGAGGTCCGCGACGTTCACCCGGTAGCGGGGGTCGTCGAGCGCGGCCACGCGGGCGGCGTCGAGCTTGGTGCGTACGTTGCCCGACAGGTACTCCGCGGCGGGGATGAGCCGGTCGGTTCCGGGCTCGTCGTAGACGAGGCGGCCGAGGCGTTGCCTCGTGGTGTCGGCATCGAGGCCGAGAAGCTCCGCTGCCCGTTCGAGCGAGACGCGGCCGGACTCGTCGAGGCAGACGGCGACGGCTTCGTCGGGGCTGTCGACGGAGTGGCGTTCATGGGGCGGATCGATGATCCGCTCGGAGAAGATGGCGGCGGGCCGGGCCTGTTGGGTCTCGTCGTCGAACACCTCGAGGGCGGCGACGAGGGGCCAGTCGGGGTCTTCTCGGAAGCCACCCATGCGGGGCCGGACCCTGCGGTACAGCTCCTCGCCGGTCTCGGGGTCACGGCGCCCGGTGCGGGCCTGACTGGACCGGTTGATCGGCCCGTGCACACGTCGGTAGCTGTCGTAGCGGTCGGTGAGCACCTGTTGCGCGGCGCGCAGGTCGTCCTCGCTGCCTCCATCGAGCTGGACACCGAGCACGGAGCGGGCGGCGTCGCGTAGGCCGATCAGGCGAGCCAGTTCGGAGCGGTCTTTGGCGACGCGGGGCTGGTAGGTGATCGTGGCGCCACCGCGGAGCTGGGCGATGTCGCCGTCGGTGCTGGTGACGAAGCTGCCGTCTTGGGCGTGGGTGAGGTCGAAGGTGCCGGTCGCCACCTCCGGCGCAGGTCGACGCTGGGCGCTGCTGTCCGGCGCGGCGACGAATCGGAGACCGGTCGAGGTGGCGTCGGCGACAAGTCGTTGAAGTGCGGCGGGGAGTTGGGTGTCGAGGTCGCCGTTGGGAGTGACGGTGAGCTCGTGGTCGCGGTACATGCCTCGTGCCGCGGCCAAGTCGCCGAGGACTCGGTCGGGGTGGGCGTCGAAGTACTCGTTGACCTCCAGCGGCTCACAGCTCCCCCGGTCCGTGGTCGCACTGGTTGGGGGGAGGTCGATGGGTACGACGTGTTCCCACGCGGGGCCGGTCGGCGCACCTCCCGGCAACCGACGGCGCAGGACCAGCAGGTCGACGACGACATCGGTGCCCGAGCTTCGGGCGAAGGCGCGCTCGGGGAGCCGGACGGCACCGACGAGGTCGGCGAGCATCGCCATCTCCCGGCGAGCGGCCGCGTTGCGGGCGTCGAGGGTGTAGCGGGAGGTGAGGGCGACGACGAGCCCGCCGGGTCGGGTGAGGTGGAGCGACTTGAGGAGGAAGTAGTTGTGCAGGGCGTGGCGGCCCCGGTTGTGGTGGGGGTCGTGCGGGGTGACCTTGGCGAACGGGACGTTGCCGATCGCCACGTCGAAGGCGCCGTCCTCGACGCGGAGGTCTTCGAACGCTCCGGTGTGGATGGTGGCGCGGGCGCCGTAGAGATGGCGGGCGATCACCGCGGTGGTGGGGTCCAGCTCGACCCCGGTGAGCACAGCGTCGAGCGGAGCGAACCCCAGGAAGTTCCCCGACCCACAGCCCGGTTCGAGCACCCGGACCGGCCCGTCGACACCCAGGTCACGAACGGCGGACCACATGGCGGTGACGACCGACGCCGAGGTGTAGTGAGCGTTGAGGGTGGTGCGACGGGCTTGGCTCCACGCCTCCTCGGTGCCGAGAAGCTGACGGATCTGCGCTCGCTCGGCAGGGAAGCGGTCGTCGGTGTCGTCGAACACCTGGGGGATCGACCCCCACCCGGCCCACCGGGCGAGCGCAGCCTGTTCGGCCGGGTTCGCCGCACGGTCCTCGTCGCGGCAGCGGCGCACGATCTCGAGCGCATCGAGGTTGGCGCGCAGCTTGGCCGTCGCACCCGGTGGGGCGAGGTCGTCCTGGCTCGCCGGTCGGAACGATTCGCGCTCGGCTGAGGATGCGTCGTCGCGTGTTGCCGTGGCCCCGGTCGGGGTCGGGGCTACAGGGGCTGGTTGATGATCTGGTTGATCTCGGCCAGGAGCTGGTAACGGTTCGCCAGCTCCGGGGCGTCCCAGTCCTCGTCCGTCGTCTCGGTCGTCTCCGGTTGGAGGAGGTGGTGGTCCGTCAGGACGATCTCCTCGGCGGTCGACCATGCCTGGTAGCCGCGGTGCCGGTAGGCCTCGAGGTTCTCGTTGGTTCGGGGTTGGCCGAGGATCTGGTCGCGCAGGTCGCTGATCGCGGTTGCGATCGTCTCTCCGGCCTCGGTGAAGAAGTCGTCGGGGTCCGGGATCTGCGAATAGGCGTCCGGGCGGTGGGTCCGGTTGTGCTCGAGGACGAGCCGGCCGTAGCGGTTCATCGCGAATCGCCTCCTTTGCCGTGGTGTCGGCTTCGGTGGGAGGGAGCTCGATGTCGAACAGCGAGAGCTGTTCGGATGGAGTGCGGCGCGTGCTCCGATCGCTGGACACAAGCTACCGCCACGACCGGCCGCCCCAGCGGAGCATGGTCGTCACAGCCCGCGGCCTTCCATCGCCACCGCAGGCGGGCGGTGCTGCTGTCCGGTCTCGCGTTCCAGCGCGGCAGCGGCCTCCACACTGCGGTCGCGGACCCACATCTCCTGGGTTCCGTCGCTGGCGCACCGTCGGTAGCCGGCACCGGCCAGCTCGGCGCGGGTCCGATCGCCAGGGTCGTTGCGGCACAGCACGACCTGGTGCTGTCGAGGGTCGTAGACGACCTCGACCTCACGACCCGCCCACTGCCCGGCAGGTTCGGACGTCCAACCGACCGGGGCCAACCGGGCACGAGACGTGGGTCGCAGGAACGGCTTCACGCCGCCGCCTCCTGCCCGGTGCGCTGCTTGCGCGGCTCCATGGCGGCGCGCTCAGCCAGATGCGGTGTCGCATAGAACGGCCGAGTGCGGACGTGCGCCGGCGGCAGGGTTCCGTGGACCAGGAGCGCATCGCCGGGTCGCATCTGGCGCAGCACGTGGGCGGGCGCGAGCGGGACCTGGGTCGTCGAGTACTGGTCCGAGCCACCGTTGAGCCGCTCGGCCGCGGTGCGAGACCGGGTGTCGACCTCAGCCTGGCCGAGGATTCGGTCGACGTAGCCGAGCGACGCCGGGTCCGACAGCCCGGCGTACATGACCTTGGTGAGGTGGTTGGTGAGGATCGTGTCGGACTGCGGCCCGTAGGCGGCGTTGAGCTGAGCGAGGCTCTGCCAGATCGTCACCAGCAACACGCCGATGCCCGCGAGGGTCGACGCATACTCCGGCAGCGACCGCAGCGGCGTGTTGCCGGCCTCGTCGATCACCACCAGCAGCGGCGGGTCGAGGGGCTTGCCGGTCTCTGCGACGTGGCGG
>CAYSCB010000313.1:751-3746 GCA_964429335.1 uncultured Aquihabitans sp. | reverse complement strand
TGGCGTTCGAGGTACGCCGCTGGGCCGAGGACCTCCATCAGCAGCCGGAACGCCTCGAGGTAGAACTCGGTGCCGAAGGTCTTGATGACCGACGCGTCGGCCACGTCGAGATGCCCTTCGGTGGCGGTCCACGCGACCTTCCAGTTGATCAACCGCAGGAACTCGAGGCCGACGTGCACGCGGGCGAGGTTCAGGCGGACCCACTCGTGGTCGATCGGTCGGGATCCGTCGGCGTTGGTGGTCTGCTGCGCCCATCGGCGCACCTCGGTGTAGCTCTGGTCGAGCAGCCCCGGCGAGCACAACGTGACCCGCTCGTGGTTGAGCTGGTTGACGATCAGGCTCCAGCCGTTGTTCTCACCGCCGACGAGCCAGTCGGCGGGTGCGCGCACGTCGTCGAAGTAGGTGGCGTTGATGTTGTGCGAGGACAGCAGGCTCAGCGGCTCGACGGTGATGCCCGGTGACGCCATGTCCACCACGATCATCGAGATGCCCTTGTGCTTCGGGGCCTCCGGGTCGGTGCGGACCGCGAGCCAGCAGTAGTCGGCATCACCGGCGAGCGAGGTCCACATCTTCTGGCCGTTGATCACGTACTCGTCGCCGTCACGCACCGCCTTGGTCCGCAACGACGCCAGATCGGTGCCGGCGTTGGGTTCGGAGTAGCCGATGCAGAAGGCGATGTCGCCGGCGAGGATCCTCGGGAGGAAGAAGTCCTTCTGCTCGTCGGTGCCGTACTGCATGATCGTCGGCCCGACCGTGTTGATCGTCAGCATCGGAACGGGCGCACCTGCCCGCATCGACTCATCGAAGAAGATGAACTGCTCCATCTGGCTGCGACCCTGGCCGCCGTACTCGGTCGGCCAGCCGATGCCGAGCCAGCCGTCGGTCGCCATCTGCTTGACCATCCGGCGGTGGACCGGTCCACATCCCTGCTCGACGTGGAGCTGCTCACGGACCTCGTCGGTGAGCAGTGCGTCGTAATAGGACCGCAGCTCGTCGCGAAGGCGCTGCTGGTCCTCCGTGTAGGCGATGTGCATTCCTGCTCCCTGGATCGAAGCGGCCGGCGGGTCGCTCACAGTAACGCGATCGACACAGGGACCTCGTCGTAGTGTCCCAGGAATGCACCTGGACCTGCTGATCATCGGGACCGGCTCGGGCAACTCGATCCTCACCGACGAGCACGCCGACTGGTCCGTCGGCATCGTCGAGCGGGGACCGTTCGGCGGAACGTGCCTGAACCGTGGCTGCATCCCCTCGAAGATGCTCGTGCTGCCCGCCGATCTGATCGTCGACGCGGCCGAGGCCGCCCGGCTGGGCGTCCACTTCGAGCCCCCCGGGATCGACTGGTCGGTCATACGGGATCGCACCTTCCGTCGGATCGACCCGATCGCCGCCGGTGGCGAGGCGTACCGGCGAAGCCAGCCCAACGTGCGGGTCCTCTCCGGGACCGCTGTGTTCACCGGGGATCGGACCGCCGTCGTCACGGGTGTCGATGGCACCACCACCGAGGTCTCGGCGGATCGGGTCGTGTTGGCCGCCGGCGCATCGCCCCGGGTGCCGGAGCTCCCGGGGCTCGCCGGGACCCCGTTCCACACCTCCGACACGATCATGCGCATCGACCGCCTGCCCGAACACCTCATCGTCGTCGGCGGCGGCTTCATCGCGTCCGAGCTCGGTCACGTGTTCGCCGCCTACGGGAGCCGTGTCACGGTGCTGCACCGAGGCCCGTTGCTGCTCAGCCACGAGGACGCCGAGGTCTCCCGGCGCTTCACCGAGGAGTTCGGGCGCCGGGTCGATCTGCACCTGAACACCGAGGTCACCGGTGTGGAGCACGTCCGCGGTCGATTCCGGCTGCTCCTCTCCCCCGCCCCCGGTCACGCCGGACCCGACTGCCCGACAGATGTGGAGGGTGACGCGTTGCTGATCACCACCGGTCGCGTCCCCAACGGCGCCGAGTTGGGCGTGGGTGCCACCGGCGTGGGACTCGACGGCGACGGCTACGTGATCACCGACGACACGTTGCTCACCGACGCACCCGGCGTCTGGGCGCTCGGCGACATCCGCAACCCACGCCAACTCAAGCACCTCGCGAACCGGGAGGCGCTGGTCGTGTCGCACAACCTGTTGCACCCGGAGGATCCTCTCCACCTCGACGAGCGGGTGGTGCCACGGGCGGTGTTCTCCCATCCCCAGGTGGGCTCCGTCGGCGAACGGGAGGAGGACCTGCAACGACGAGGGCACCCCTACCGGGTCGGTCGACGCGGCTACGACGACGTCGCCTACGGGTGGGCGCTCGAGGATCGCTCCGGCTTCGCAAAGGTGCTCGTCTGCGCCGAGACCGGCATGTTGCTCGGTGGGCATGTGATCGGTCCGCAGGCAGCGACGCTCGTGCACCAGATCTCCCAGGCGATGACCTTCGGGATCCCGGCCGACCGCCTGGCGAGGGAAGCGATCTGGGCGCATCCAGCGCTGCCCGAAGTGCTCGAGAACGCACTCCTCGACGCCATCGGCCACTGACGACGGCCCGTCCGCTCAGGGCCGGGTGTCGAGCACGACGTCCACCGCGTCAGGGAACGACGGAGCCATCGCCGTCGGAGGAGGGAGGTCCTGTGGCCAGGAACGGCCGTGTCGGAGCCAGACGGACCGTATCCCTGCGGCGTGCGCGCCCTGGATGTCGTTGACCGGGTCGTCGCCGATCATCCACGCTCCTTCGAGCGACGCACCGGCCCGTTGCGCAGCGAGGCGCATGAGGCCCGGGTCCGGCTTGCGGACGCCGTCGAGCGCCGACACGGCGATGCCGTCGACGAGCGATCGGAGTCCGACCTGGTCGATCTTGTCGAGCTGTGGCTGGTCCCCGTTCGTGGCGATCCCGATCCTCCAGCCTCCCAATCGGACCCGTCGGAGGGCCGCTGCGGTCGCGTCGTCGAGCGTGAAGCAGCGGACGTAGTCCGCCAGGTAGCCGAGGTCGAGGGGTGGCACGAGCGGGAAGCGGGCGTTG
>CAYSCB010000313.1:0-741 GCA_964429335.1 uncultured Aquihabitans sp. | reverse complement strand
GAAGGTCACGGCGGCCAAGGCGGACGCTGACGCGGCCGTCGGGTCCGTGCGCCGTGGTGATCCTCGTCGAGGATGACCTCGACGGCGCCCTCATCCAACCCTCTCCGTTCGACGAACGCGGTCGCCCAGCGCCGCAGCGCCTCGCGTCGGCCGAGCAGGGTCTCGTCGAGGTCGCTCAGGAGCAGGCGTGGCCCGGTCGTCGTCATGGTCGGCCATCGAAGCACGTCGAGCGGCCCGGGATCCGGCTACCTCGCAGCTCGGAGGGTCCGTTAGCGTGGCCGCATGCCTCGCCGACTCGAGATCGAGCTGACATCTGAACGCCCGGACGGGACCTGGACCTGGCGAGCCGCCGGTGCCCGTCAGCCCAAGGGCGAGATGGACGGCGCGCTGCTGCCCGGCGGCGCGAAGGTCGGCGACGTGGTCAGGGCCGACGCCGAGTTCCTGATCGATGGAATCGAGATCACCGGCATCCTCCCCCCGAAGGGCGAACGCAAGCAGCCGGAGCTGCTCGAGGTGACCGGGTCCCGACGTGATGAGCCGCTCGTCACGACCCAGCTCGTCTCCCGTGGACGCGGCGACCGTCCCGGTCGAGGCCGACAGGACCGTGACCGAGGTCCACGGCGTGAGCGACGCGACGACGGCCGTCCGGGCGGCGACCGTCCCCGCGGCGACCGTCCCCGCGGCCCTCGCGGGCCGAGACCGGAGATCCCGGAACGCCCGAAGCCGAAGCGCCTGCGTCCC
>CAYSCB010000312.1:0-3765 GCA_964429335.1 uncultured Aquihabitans sp. | reverse complement strand
CGCCATCTCACGGGCGTTCTTGATGGCCTTCGCCACGTCACGCTGCTGCTTGGTGTCGTTACCGGTCACCCGACGTGCCCGGATCTTCGCCCGGTCGGACATGAACCGGCGCAGGAGGTTGGCGTCCTTCCAGTCGATGTAGTCGACCTGCTCGCTGTTCAGGATGGACACCTTCTTCTTGACGCGACGGCCCGTGTCCTTGGGCTTGCCCCGCTTCTGTGTCGGCTTGGCCATCAGAACGGCTCCTCGTTGCTGTCGTATCCACCTGCGGGCGGCTCGGTCGGCATGGGTGCGGCGTCGAAGCCGCCGCCACCGCCGCCGTCGCGCCGCTCCGTCTTCTGAACCTGGGCCGTCGCCCAACGGAGACTCGGCCCGACCTCGTCGGCGAGCACCTCGATCTTGGATCGCTTCGTCCCGTCCTCGGCGTCCCAGCTGCGTTGCTGCAGCCGCCCAGAGACCATGACCCTGGCACCCTTCGTGAGGGATTCGGCGACGTTCTCCGCCAACTCGCGCCAGCACACGATGTCGAAGAAGGCGGTCTCCTCCTCCCACTCGTTCGTCTGGCGGTTCTGCCAGCGCCGGTTGACAGCGAGACCGAAGTTGGCCACTGCGGCACCGCTCGGGATGAAGCGCAGCTCCGGGTCGCGGGTGAGGTTGCCGATGAGCTCGACGTAGTTGCCTGCCATGTCCGTTCCTCCTGGATCAGCCGGCAGCCGTCAGGAGGCCGCGGCGTGCGGCTTCCTTGTCGGGCAACCGGATCAGCTTGTGGCGGACGACGTCGTCCGCGAGTCGGAGGAAGCGATCGAGGTCATCGAGGTTCGGGGCCTCGGTGACGATCTCGAAGACGGTGTAGGTGCCTTCGTTCTTGCGGTTGATCGGGTAGGCGAAGCGCCGCCGCCCCCAGTTGTCCACCGTGGGCGTGTCGCCGCCGCCGTCGGCGACCAGCTCCTTCACCCGCTCGACCACGGCCTTGTTGGCCGCGTCGTCAGCGTCGGCGTCGACGATGATCATCAGTTCGTACGCGCGTGTCGGCACGTGTCCGTTCCTCCCTCTGGACCTCGCCCGTCGGACGAGGGTCCTGCGATCTGCAGGACAGGGCACCCCGCTGTGCGGGCTGTCGGTCCCGGTACGGGACCCGGAGAGTGTAGGCGCTCGCCGGGGTGTCGCCGCCAGCCGGCCCGATCCCTCAGATCACCGACCAGCTTCGCGGACGGGTGTGACACCCGGGGGAGACGCGCAGGGACGTCAGTCGTCCGGGCCCCCGTAGAGCGCCAGCGCCTCGGACTCCGCGGCAGCGAGGTGGTAGCTCTCGGAGCGGTCGGGGAAGGCGCCGCT
Source organism: uncultured Aquihabitans sp. (assembly GCA_964429335.1). GTDB lineage: Bacteria > Actinomycetota > Acidimicrobiia > Acidimicrobiales > Microtrichaceae > Dermatobacter. The sequence continues at coordinate 2,430 of CAYSCB010000312.1, read as the reverse complement.
GCGGACGTCCGCCGCGTAGTCCCGCATCGCCGTGACGGATGCCGCCTTCAGGTCCGCATAGCGACGCACGAACTTGGCCGGGGCACGGTCCTCGAGACCGAGGAGGTCGTGGAAGACGAGCACCTGGCCGTCGCATCCCGCTCCGGCACCGATGCCGATCGTCGGGACATCGACCGCATCGGTGACCAGTCGGGCCACCTCGTCGGGAACGCCTTCCAGGACGATCGCGAAGCAACCGGCGTGTGCGAGGGCCTTGGCGTCGTCGACGAGGGCGAGCGCCGCGGCCGACTCCTTGGCCTGGACGCGGAACCCGCCCATGGCATGCATCGACTGGGGCGTGAGGCCGAGATGACCCATCACCGGGATCTCGGCGTCGATCAGCGCCTCGATCATCCCCAGTCGCTTGCGTCCGCCCTCGAGCTTCACGCACTCGGCACCGGCGCGCACCAACGCCGCCGCGTTGCGGACCGTCTCCTCGACCGACACGTGGTAGCTCATCCAGGGCAGGTCGCCGACGACCAGCGGTGCGGGCATGGCCCGGGCGACGGCCCCGATGTGGTGCGCCATGTCGTCGACCGTCACCGACAACGTGTCGGCGTAGCCGAGCACCACCATGCCGAGCGAGTCCCCCACCAGGATCATGTCGACGCCGGCGTCGTGCGCGATGCGTGCACCGGGGGCGTCGTAGGCGGTGACCATGACGAGCGGTTCGGCGCCGTCACGCACCTTTCGGGACCGGACCCACGGCACCGTGACTCGCGCTGGTCGGGACGACTTCGTGGACGTGGTCGCGTCGGGAGCCATCAGCTCACCTCCTGGTCAGGTCCAGCGCCCCGTGGCTGCCGGCCGTCACATGAAAAGCTACGCCACCAGACCCACCGGGACCAAGCCGCTACCCCTTGCCGGGCGACCCCGCCCCGGCCACTGCGGTCGTCGTGGGAGCGGCAGTCGTCGCGGGCCGCTGGACGGTGGTCGACGAGCCCTGTGGTGTCGTCGAGGAGGTCGGGGCGCCAACGGGAACCGTGGTCGTCGTCGCGACGGGAGCCGTCGTGGTCGGCCGGGCGCTCGTCAGCGGGAGGCCACCGTTCAGGATCTTCTTGCCGGCGTCGGTCGGCGGGTACTTGCAGGGAGCGTCACCCGCGGTCGCCTTGGTCATGAAGTCGCGCCAGATCGTCGCCGGGAACGACCCACCGGCGACCGCCTGGCCCTTGTAGCTCGTCATCTCCTTCGGTTGGCGGTAGCCCATCCAGACCGACGCGGTCATGTTGCACGTGTAACCGGAGAACCAGGCGTCCTTCGAGTTGTTGGTGGTGCCCGTCTTGCCCGCCGCGGGCACCTTCAGCAGCGCCCGGGTCCCCGTTCCCTTGATGAGCACGCCCTGCAGCACGGTCGTGACCGTGTCGGCCACCTCGGGTGCGACCACCTGCTCCGGGTGCACGTCCGCCGCCGAGTCGAACAGCACGTTCCCGTCGGCGTCCTCGATCCGGGTGATCGCGTACGGCTCGATGTGGTTCCCCCGGTCAGCGAAGGTCGAGTAGGCCGATGCCATGTCGAGCACCGACACCTCTTCGGTGCCCAGCACCAGCGCGTACACGGGATCGAGCTTGGAACGGACGCCCAGCCGGGTCGCCATGTCGGCGAGGCGCTTCGGCGTGATGGTGTCGACGATGCCGGCGAACACGGTGTTCGTGGAGTCCCACGTCGCCTCCTCGACCGACTGGATGCCGTGGTCCGCGCGGTCGTAGTTCTTCGGTTGCCAGAGCTTGCCGGGCAGATCGCCGTAGACGCCGGGGAACTGGGTCGTCGGCGGCGCCCGGAAGCGGGAGCGCACCGAGTAGCCGTCCTCGACGAAGGCCGCCAGGGCGAACGGCTTGAACGTGGAACCCGGCGGGCGACCGGACCCTCCGCCGGCACGTCCGAGCGCGAGGTTCACCTTGTCGGCGTCGTAGTCACGCCCTCCGACCATGGCACGGATGCGACCCTCCCGGTCGACAGCCACCAGCGAACCGATCGGACCGTTCGGCTGGTCGAGCGTCTTGTTCACCGCGTCGACGGCGTACTTCTGCATCTTCGGATCGAACGAGGTGTACACGCGCAGACCCCTCGTCTCGGCTCCGGGACCGAAGCGGTCACGCAGCTGCTGTCGGATCCACTCCAGCCAGTACTGCGACCCGAGAGCCTTGTACTTGAGCTCGCCGAAGTCGGAGCGCTCGTCCGGGCGCGGCAGGATCGTGACCTGCTGGGCCGTCCCGTCGGCCGCCGCGTCGGTCTGGTTCCACGCCAACGCATCGGCGGCCTTCGCATCACCCGACGAGATGTAGCGCTGTGCGACCATCGCGTTCAGCTCGTTCCGCCGACGGCTGGTCGCCTCGTCGGGATCCCGCGGGGCGTCAACCCGGTCGGGTGCCCGGGACAAGCCCGCCAGGTAGG
>CAYSCB010000311.1:0-3779 GCA_964429335.1 uncultured Aquihabitans sp. | reverse complement strand
GCGAAGAGCTACCTGACCGCGGCGCAGGCGGTGCACGTCGTCGGCGTCGAGATCGACCGCGACACCGGCACCGTCGACATCTTCAAGTACTGCCTGGCGGATGACTGCGGCACGCGGCTCAACCCTGTGGTGGTCGAGGGTCAGACCGACGGCAGCGTCGTCCAGGGCATCGGCGCGGCGCTCTACGAGCAGTACGTGTACGACGAGGACGGCCAACCGCTGACCGCCAGCTTCGCCGACTACCTGATCCCCACGGTCAACGAGGTCCCGGCCATCGAGAAGACCGCAGTCGTCACGCCGTCGCCGTTCACCCCGCTCGGGGCCAAGGGATGCGGCGAGGGGGCGATCCACACGACGCCGGCGGCGGTGATGTGCGCGGTCAACGACGCGCTGGCGCCGCTCGGGGTCGCTGCAAGGGAGACGCCGGCGTCACCGGAGCGGCTCTGGCGCCTCATCGGCGAGTCAGGATCCGACAGCGGGAGGCAGCATGAGTGAGTTCGTGGCGCTTTCGGAGTGCCACTTCCTGAACCCGGCGACGATGGCCGAGCTGGCCAACTACTACCCCGCCACCAAGCGCTGGTGGGAGAGCGTCCAGGGTGTGCTGCGGGCGTGGTCCGGCGTCGACCTGTCGGAGAAGCGGCCGCCGCCGATCGCCGAGACGCTCATCGGGTACATGGACGAGGCCGACGTGGACGTCGCGTTCTGCCTGCGGGAAGGGATGATGGACATCAGCGGCGGCACCATCTCGATGTCGACCAACCAGTTCATGATCTCCCAGATCGCGCCCTACCCGGGCCGCATGTACCTCGAGGCGATGGTCGGACCGATCCTCCGGCGTGGTGTCGAACACGCCATCTGGGAGCTCGAGCACCTCGTCACCGAGCACGACGCCCGGCTCTGCAAGGTGTACCAGCCGGAGGACATCGGTCCGCTCGACGACAAGCGGATGTGGCCGTTCTACGAGAAGGCCTGCGAGCTGGACATCCCCCTCACGGTCCACACCGGCATGGCCTACACGGTGCCCCAGCCCAGCTCGCACACCCACCCCGACACGCTCGACAAGGTCCTGCTGGACTTCCCGGAGCTCAAGATCATCGCCTACCACATGGCCTGGCCCCACACCGAGGAGCTGATCGGCCTCGCTGCGAAGCACGTGAACCTCTACCTGAGCCTGTCGGGGGTCATCGGGTGGTACCAGCGCTCCCCGTACCGCGGGTACCACGCGATCGGCACCGCGCTGCAGTGGGTGGAGCCGCACAAGATCGTCATGGGACTGGACCTGCCCTTCGTCGACACCAAGCGGGTTGTCGACTGGGTGCGCAACCTCGAGATGCCCGACGAGCTCCGCGAGAAGTACGGGTACGGGGAGATCACCCCCGAGATCCGCGCCGGGATCCTCGGCAGGAACCTCGCGGAGCTCACCAGGATCGAGCCAACCAAGCGCGCGCCGCAGCGCGCGGAGACCGAACAGGTGGATGTGCCATGAAAGGCGAAGCGTGCATCGTCGGAGTCGGCGAGACCAAGTACTGCCGGCGACCCGGATCGGGCAAGACGGAGCTGGTCCTGCAGCTCCAGGCGGCGGCGAGGGCGATCAGCGACGCGGGACTGCATCCCTCCGAGATCGACGGGATCATGCCGTTCCCGAACCTCGGTCGTGCCGAGGAGTTCGCCGCGAACCTGGGCTGTGAGAACCTCCGGTTCGCGGCCACGATGAACGTCGGCGGCGCGGCACCGGTTGCGTCGCTGCGAGAAGCTGCGGCTGCGGTCACCAGCGGCGCTGCGAAGCACGTGCTCATCCCCGCCGGCTGGAACGGCTACTCGGGATCGCGGACCCGCCAGATGGTCGCGTCGGACTCGTTGGGCATCCCCGGCGCTGGGATCGCACGGGACTACTACCTGCCCTACGGGTTCACCGCGCCGCCGCAGTGGTACGCGGTCATGGCCCGGCGCCACATGCACGAGTTCGGCACCAAGTCCGAGCACCTGGGTCTCATCGCGGTCGCGATGCGTGAGCACGCCCAGCGCAACCCGAAGGCGGTCATGCGGGGCAAGCGGATCACGCTCGAGGACTACATGGACTCCAAGATGCTGTGCGACCCGTACCGCATCCTCGACTGCTCGCTCGAGACCGACGGCGCGGCGGCCGTCGTCGTCACCTCCGCCGAGCGTGCCCGCGACCTGAGGGGCAAGCCGGTCAAGATCGTCAGCGCAGCGGTCGGTCAGCCCTACCCGGCCGATGAGATCACGAACCGCAAGGACTTCTTCCGGACCGGTGTCACCATCGCCGCGCCGGAGGCGTTCGGCCAGGCCGGGATCAAGCCACGCGATCTCGACTTCGCGATGATCTACGACTGCTTCACCTTCGAGGTCCTCCAGCAGCTCGAGGAGTGCGGCTTCTGCGAACGGGGCGAGGGTGGCCCGTTCGTCTCCGACGTCGGCATCGGACCGGGTGGTGGCCTGCCGGTCAACACCCACGGAGGCCTCATGGCCGAGGCGCACGTCTTGGGCATGAACCACATCGTCGAAGCGGTCCGTCAGCTCCGTGGTGACGCGGAGGGCCGCCAGATCAAGAAGGCCAAGTTGGGCATCGTCACCGGTTGGGGTGACTTCGGGGACGGGAGCATCGCCGTCCTCGCGAAGTGAGCACGAGCGTCGGAACGCGAAGGAGCATGTGAGATGGCCGAATACGTCAAGGAAGACATCGAGATGCTCCTGGACGGCACGCTGTCGTGGCCTGCCATCCAGGAGATGATGCGCGAGTCGAAAGACGCCGATCGGTTCGACAAGTACATCGAGGTCCTCCAGGAACGGGTCCAGTTCAGCGATCCCATCCTCCTGCCGTTGACCCCGGCGCTGTTCATCGTCGCGAAGAACAAGGACCGGGTCGTCAAGTGCCGCTGCGGCCACGACTTCGGTGACTACCGCATCAACTGGAAAGTCTCGGCGCTCATCCACGTCCGTGACGACTCCGAGAGCATCGGCGAGGTCTACAAGGGTCGCGAGATGCCCGACCCGGAGTGGTGCCAGATCCGTGAGTACATCTGCCCCGGATGCGGCACCCAGCTCGAGGTGGAGGCCGTCCCCCGCGGCTGCCCACCGGACTTCGACTTCCTGCCCGACCTCGACACCTTCTACGACGAGTGGCTCAACCGGCCGCTGCGCAAGCGCTTCGAGTACAAGGACAAGACCCTCACCGAGGTCTCGCAGTGGGAGGAGCGCACCTACAGCAAGCCGATCCCGAAGCTCGACGGGTTGGCCAAGGAGTTCTACCGGTACTGCCGCAAGGGCCAGCTCCGCTTCCAGCGCTGCAAGGACTGCGGCTCGTGGCGCCACATCCCACGTGAGATGTGCCCGGAGTGCGGCTCGTTCAAGTGGAGCTGGGAGCGCTCGAGCGGGACCGGCACGATCTTCAGCTGGGTCGTCGCCGACCGCGCGCTGCATCCCCAGTTCGCCGACGAGACGCCGTACGCGCCGACGGTGGTGGAGATGGACGAGGGAGTGCGGCTGCTCACCGAGATCGTCGACTGCGAACCCGAGGACCTCGAGTTCGGGGCGCGTGTCGAAGTCGTGTTCGACGAGGTGACCAACAAGGTCACGTTGCCGAAGTTCCGCCTCGTCGGGGCGGCGTCGGCTTCCCGTGTCGACGATGCACCTGCCGACCGGGACGCGTCGGGCGCCGCGTGAGCGTCCGCTTCGACAGGAGCGACAGGGTCGCGGTCGTCACGATCGACCGGCCCGAGGCGATGAACTCGCTCACCAAGGACATGCTCGCGGCGATC
>CAYSCB010000310.1:0-3802 GCA_964429335.1 uncultured Aquihabitans sp. | reverse complement strand
CCCGCTCTCGGCTTGTGCACATCGATCTTCTTCTGGGACGCCGGTCCAGCCATGTGGTTGAGCGCCCTCGTCGCCCGGGTGCTCGGCGCCCTCACCGTCGCGCCCCTCGGCGGCCCCGCACCGGAGCTGTTCCCCACCGCCCGGCGCGGCGGTGCCCGTGCCGCCCCGACCGTGCTCGCCGTGACCGGCAGCGTGTCAGGCCTCGTCCTCGCCGGCGCCGGCGTCGACGCGTTCGGTTACGGACCGACGTTCGTGCTGCTGGCGCTCGGGCCGTTGATCGCCGCTGCTCTGGCGTTCGCCGTGCCCGAGACCGGCGGCCGTGAGCTCGAGGACATCAACCCGGAGGAGTGATCCGCATCCAGTCGCAGATCGCTGCCACGACGTCACCGTCGACCCCCTTGAGATCGTGACCGGCGCCGGGGATCGTCACCGATGTGACCGGGCCGGGGATCAGCGCCTGCGCCTCGGCGAGCTCGTCGGGAGTGCCGAAGGTGTCCCGATCGCCGCTGATGAACAGCACCGGGACGCGGATGCCGGACAGGTGCCCGGTGCGGAGTCGCTCCGGCTTCCCGGGCGGGTGCAGCGGGTAGCTCATCAGCACCAGTCCCGCCACGGGCAGCGCAGGCTCCTCGTCGGCGCCGGCCGCCACCATCGATGCGATCCGTCCACCCATCGACCGTCCCCCGAGGACGAGGTGCTCCGAGGAGGTCCCCCACGACTCGCACACGAGCGCGACCTCCTCACGCACCGACGCCATCAGCTTCGGTGCACGGTCGGGGGCGCGCCGTCCCTCCCGCCGGTAGGGGAAGTCGACGCGGGCGACCGGCACCCGTGGCGACGCGCCGCCGAGCGCGTCGCCGATCGCGATCAGCCCCGGATGGTCCGACGCGGACCCGGCGCCCGGCCACAGGACGGCACCCTCGACCGCACGCGGCCGTCGACGTCGAGCCATCCGGGTGGTCCGTTCCCCGATCAGCCGAGCAGGATCCGCCGGGCCTCTGCGAGCTCGGCGATGCGCTGCGCTGCACCGTCGTCGGAGGCACCGTGGTCGGGGTGGGCGGCCCTGAGCCGCTCACGGAACGCCTGTTGGACGACACGTCGCGTCGGCATCACGGTCGACACCGGGATGGCGCTCACCAGGAGATCGGCGTCGTCGAGGCACAGCACCCGTCGGGCCCAGGCCACGGGGTCGACGGTGGCGCTCATCTCGAGATCCACGCCACGTCCGGCGAGGTACGTCACGAGCGACGGGCCGACGTCGCCGCGCCAGCGGATCCCACGACGCATCGTCGACACCACGGTGGACCGGGCGGCTTCCGGAACCGAACCCGCCGCGTAGACGGCGTCGAGCACGTGCTGGGCGGAGGTCCCACGTGACTCGTCCAGATCGAACTCGACCGCGTCACCTCGACCGATCAGGCGATGCCGGCAAGGGCGCAGGCCGATGCGGTCCTGCTGCAGCCGGTGACGCGCCCGGGGTTGCGGGATCCGTCGGCCACGCTCGATCTCGGCGAGGAGTCCGGTGACGTCGACGGCGGTGTCCTCGTCGAGATCACCGAAGAAGCGGGCGAGGATACCACCGAGCAGGATGCCGCCGAAGCCGGGCGCCGGCTCGCACGGCAGATCCAGGTCGCCCAGCGCGATCCGGCGAGTCGGCGCGATGGGACGGGAGTGGTACGCCTCCAGTTCGGCCAGGATCACGTCGACAAACTACCCGTCAGGGTCCGCCGGGATCCCTCGCGATGAGCGCCCCCCAAGCCCGTATCAGCGGCGTCGGCACCCTCGCATCATGATGTGATGATGCTACGATTCTGGTGTGCGGACGACGATCGACCTGCCCGATGACCTCCACCAGCTCGCTCGCCAACTCGCGCACGACTCCAACCGCTCGATGAGCGAGGTCATCACGCAACTGCTGCGCTCAGGGTTGCGCCAGGACCCGACCCCACCAACCCCACCGACCCGGAGCGCCCGGGGGATGCCGATGACCGCTGTCGGCCGACCGGTGACAGCAGAGGACGTCCGATCGCTGGACGACGACGGATGAGCACCTTCCTGGCCGACGGCAACCTGCTCGTCGCGCTGACCGTTTCTGACCACGTGCACCACTCGGAGGCGATCTCGTGGTTCGACCACTCTGGCCACGACCTCGCGACCTGCCCGATCACCGAGGGTACGCTCCTGCGCTTCCTCATCAGAGAGGGTCGCACCGTCGCCGACGCGATCGGCGTGCTCGACGCCGTTCGGGCCCAAGCGTGGCACCGGTTCTGGGCGGACGATCTCCCGTTCTCAGCAGACCAGCTCGCCGGGGTCATCGGCCATCGACAGGTCACCGACGCCCATCTCGTCGCACTCGCCCGCCACCACGACGCCGCCGTCGCCACGTTCGACCGGGGACTCGCCGCGCTGCACGGGCCGGCTGCACACCTGATCACGGCCTGACCTGCGCTCAGACGTACTGGCGCAGGAGGTCGCGCAGCTCGCCCGCAGCGGCGCGCAGGTCCCCATCCGCGAGCGCGTGCTCATCGCCCGGGCTCGCAGCGAGCGCGTCGCGGACCAGCGCAGCCCGCGCCACGAACGCCCGCCACTGCGGAGGTTCGAAGCCGAACGGTGGTCCCATCCGCTCGAGGGTCCCGACCGCCTCGACGATGTCGAGGATCGACGCAGCGTCGTCCCTGGACGCGAGCCGGCCGCTGGCGAGGAAGATCCGGTCGAGCAGTTCGTGCACCGCGATGCCGTCGTCGGCGGAGACCTCGCCCACCAGATCCTCGTCATCGGGGTCCGGCATCTCGTCGAGGATCGCCTCGACCTCGTCCTCGTGCTCTGCGTAGATGACCAGGTCACCGCGCTCGTCCCATTCGTAGGGCAGCTCGGCGACGGCGAGGGAATCGGCGAGCATCGTCTGGAGTGCGACGGGCCACGCACCCACCTCGTACACGACGCGCTCGGCGGCGTGGTCGAGCACGGGTTCGTCGTCGGTCTCCACGACCGACATGATCGCACGTCCCGACCCACATCGAAGTGTGGTGGTACCGGGCAGGTCGGTATCGTCTCCGCCATGACGAACACCGCGCCCGACCGCAACCTCGCCATGGAGCTCGTCCGCACCACCGAGGCCGCCGCTCTCGCGGCGTCCAAGTGGGTCGGCCGCGGCGACAAGGAAGGCGCCGACGGCGCCGCCGTCGACGCGATGCGTCTCATCCTCGGCACGGTCAGCATGACCGGGACGGTCATCATCGGCGAGGGCGAGAAGGACGAAGCGCCGATGTTGTTCAACGGCGAGGTCGTCGGCGACGGATCCAACCCGCAGGTCGACATCGCGGTCGATCCGATCGACGGCACCACGCTCACCTCGAAGGGCCGCGGTGGCGCTGTTGCGGTGATCGCCGTGTCAGAGCAGAACACGATGTTCGATCCCGGACCGTGCGTCTACATGGAGAAGATCGCGGTGGGTCCCGACTGCGTCGGCCGTGGCGACATCAACGCCTCGGTCGCCGACAACCTCCGCGCCGTCGCCGAGGCGAAGGGGATCGACGTCCGCGAGGTCACCGCGACGGTCCTCGACCGTCCACGCCACGACGACATCGTCGCCGAGATCCGCGAGACCGGATCACGCATCCGGCTCATCGGTGACGGCGACGTTGCCGCCGCGATCGCGACTGCGTACCCGGACTCCGGCGTCGACGTCCTGTTCGGCATCTTCGGCACGCCTGAGGGCGTTATCGCTGCCGCTGCGCTCCAGTGCATGTGCGGCGAGCTCATGGGCCGGCGGTGTCCCCGTTGCGCCGGCGAGCGCGCCGCC
>CAYSCB010000309.1:0-3837 GCA_964429335.1 uncultured Aquihabitans sp. | reverse complement strand
GGTGTCGGGTCCTGCCAAGGGTGACGGCCACGACTGGCGGGCACGCGACGCCTTCGTCTACGGCGGTGAGATCGTGCAACCCCCGGTGAACACACCGCCGGTGGCGCGCATCGCGTCCTCCTGCAGCGGCCTTGCGTGCAGCTTCGACGCCAGCGGGTCGACCGATGCCGACGGCACGATCGCCGGCTACGCCTGGAACTTCGGCGACAACACCACCTCGACGGTCGCGGCGCCCGCCAAGACCTATGCGGCAGCCGGTACCTACACCGTGACCCTCACCGTCACCGACAACGGCGGTGCCACCAACACGACGACCGCTTCGGTCACGGTCGTGGATCCGAACACGACCGGGTCGGTGACGTTCGTCGCAGCCAACAGCAGCGACGTCAACGGCACCAACGTGACGGTGGGCATCCCGGCATCGGTGGCAGCCGGTGACCGGCTGGTTCTCGTCGCCACGCAGAACGTGGCGGGTGTGACCGTTCCGACACCCGCTGGCTGGACGCTGCTGGCCTCGGAGTCGAGCGCGGCCAACACCATGAGCTCCTTCGCCTGGACCAAGGTGGCCACCGCTGCCGATGCCGGTTCCAACGTGACGATCACCAACTCGACGATCGCCAAGACGTCGCTGGTGCTCAGTGCCTACCGGAACGCAGCATCGGTGAGCTCCTTCGCCAAGGCGTCGGAGACGACCTCGAGCACGCAGCACGTGACGCCGGTGGTCCCGGTCGCCACGGCCGGTTCCACGGTCGTGTCGTACTGGGCTGACAAGTCCAGCGACAACACCGGCTGGACGCTTCCCGGCGGTGTCACCAGCCGACGCCTCTCGGTCGGCAGCGGCAGCGGTCGCATCGTGGCTGTCACGGGTGACACGGCGGGAGTGCCCGCCGGTACGGGTGGCGGGTTCACCGCGACGGCGGCCGGTGTGGCTACCAAGCGGGCGATCATGTGGTCCTTCGTGCTCGCTCCCGGTGGCGGCCCTCCGCCGACCAACCAGGAGCCGACGGCATCGTTCACCCACAGCTGCACCGGGCTCACCTGCTCGTTCGACAGCTCCGGCTCGAGCGATCCCGACGGCACGATCGCCAGCAGGTCGTGGACCTTCGGTGACAACACCACCTCCACGGCGGTGTCACCGACCAAGACCTACGCGGCGGCCGGCACCTACACCGTCACGCTGACGGTCAAGGACAACCTGGGTGCTGAGGCGACGGCGAACGCCAACGTCACGGTGAGCTCCACTCCGCCGCCAGCCGGAGCGGTGGCCTTCCGCGCCGGCGCTGACGCCTACTCGAACTCGGCGACACCCTCGGTCGTCGTCCCCGCCAGCGTGAGCGCCGGCGATCAGCTCGTCCTCATCGGCACGATGAACGTGGCTGACACCGCGATCATCGATCCGGCGGGGTGGACCCGAGTCGATTCCGTGTCGAGCGCGGCGAACACCATGCAGTCCTTCGTGTGGACCAAGACCGCCACCGCTGCTGACGCCGGCTCGACGGTCAAGGTGGCGAACGCGGTGATCGCGAAGACGACGCTGTCGTTGGTCGCCTACTCGGGTTCGTCCGGCATCACGGCGTTCGCCAAGACCGTCGACACCGTCGCCTCGGCGCAGCACACGACGCCGACCGTTCCGGTGGCAACCGCCGGGTCGACGCTGGTGTCGTACTGGTCCGACAAGTCGAGCGACAACACCGGCTGGACCCTGCCGCCGGGTGTGACCAGCCGCTTGTTGACCGTCGGTAGCGGTAGCGGCCGTATCGTGGCGGTCCTCGCCGACACCTCCGGTCTCGCTGCCGGCACCGCCGGCGGTCTCACCGCTACGGGTGCCGGCGCCGCGAACAAGCGGGCCATCAACTGGTCGATCGTGCTCGGCCCCGCCTGAAGATGACCCGGTCAGGTCCGGCCTGTGTGCCGGACCTGACCGTCCTCACAGAAGGACCGAAAGGTCACATCACGACCGGATGCCTCGGCTCTGGACGTGGTCACCCACCTCGGGGCGCTGCACTCCCAGGAGCTGTGGAGTGGCGGATGGTCGATCGGCTCGCGCTCGAACACGCTCGATGCAGCAGCCGTGCACGACGCGACGGTGCAGCGGCAGGTCCTGAGGACGCGGCCGGTGCCATCGCCGCCGTCGACGTGCTGCGTGAAGCGCTCGCGGGCGGTGGGCCGGTCACACGTGCCGAATGCACACGGATCCTCGAAGACGTCGGTGTGATGAAGGACGCGAAGCACGCCAATCACCTGCTGTGGTTCGCGGCGCAGCACGGTGCCACCTGCATCGGCCCACAGCTCGCCGTTCGCTACTTCGACAGCCACGGCCCTGCGCTTCGCAAGGAGCTCGGCCGATGGACCGCGCTCCCGGCGGCGGATGTCCGTCGGGCGATCGAGCAGCCGGAGCGGGACAGCCAGGTGCTGCTGTTGTCGGGGGTCGACGAGTACGTGCTGGGCTACGGCGACCGCTCGACGATGATGACCGCCGAACAGATGCAGATGGTCGATCCCGGGCGGCAACGGGATCTTCCGTCCGACCGTCGTCGACGACGGAGTGGTGGTCGGCACGTGGAACCGGACGATCAAGAAGGCCCGTGTGGAGGTGGCCGTGTCACCCTTCGGAGACTCGAACGCCCGTCAACGCAGGGGCATCGATCGGGCCGCGGGCGGCTACGGGGACTTCCTCGACCTGGATGCGGACGTCACGTTCGTCGAGCGATGATCCCGACCCTGACGGATCCGACGGCGTCGGGCCGCTGTCGAGGGCACGCACGCGGTGCAGGACGAACACCCCGGCTGCGAGGAGTGCGACCGCGGTCGTCTGGTGGCTGAGCGCCAGCACCTCGTTGACGGAGGTGAGCACCGTCGTGACCCCGAGGACGATCTGCAGGCAGACGAGCGACACCAGTGCGATGACGCCGCGTCGGACCGTCGCCTCGGTCGAGTGCCGGAGGGCGACGATCGCCACCGCCACGGCCACCGTCGCGACGACGAACGCGAACCAGCGGTGGATGAACACGATCGTCGCGGGAGCCTCGACCAGGTCGCCGAAGGAGCTGAACAGACCGGCCGGCAGCCAGGAGCCGAACATCTTCGGCCAGGTGTCGGAGACGTGACCGGCCTTGAGGCCGGCTGTGAAGCCGCCGTAGGCGATCTGGACGACGAGAGCTCCCACGAACGCAGCAGTGAGCCGAGACATCGTCGACCACCGGGCGCCGCGCCGTGGCACCGACGGCGAGAACTTGTGGCTGAGCGCGGTCCACCACGCGATCGCGAACAGCATCAACGCCATCAGCAGGTGCACGGCGAGGTTGATGTGGCTGACCGACGGGCGGTCCTTCATCCCGCTCGCGACCATCACCCAGCCGGCGATCGCCTGCAGGACGAACAGCGAACCCATCGCCAGATAGACAGCGAGGTCGCGTCGCGGGATCCGCTTCAGCGCGAGGAACGTGAAGAACGGGATCGCGTACGCGAAGCCGGCGAGCCGGGCGATCAGGCGGTGGAGCCACTCGATGGTGAAGATCCGCTGGAACTCCGCAAGGGTCATCGACGAGTTGACGTGGATGAACTCAGGGGTTCGCTGGTACTCGGCGAACGCATCCTGCCAGGCCCTCTCGCCGATCGGCGGGATCACACCGGTGACGGGCTTCCACTCGGTGATCGACAACCCGGACCGGGTCAGTCGTACGAACCCGCCGAAGACGACGAGCAGGGCCACGACGCCGCTGAAGGTGAACAGCCACCGCAGGACGGCCCGCTCTGGAGTTGTGACCATGGAGGTCTCCCGGATCGCGGAGTCGCCTGGGCGACGAGTCGTGCAGTGACGATCGGCGAACCCGGAAT
>CAYSCB010000308.1:0-3839 GCA_964429335.1 uncultured Aquihabitans sp. | reverse complement strand
GGGTGCGAACCCGACCGAGGCGGGCAGCCTCATGGTCGACGTCGTCCGCTCCCTCTGACCCTCTCCAAAACGGGGGCCGCCGTCGACACGTTCTGTCGATTCCGACCCCCAGATTCGCCATCCCGCCGACCCTCCAGGTAACGGGGGCCGTAGCCGACACGTTCTGTCGATTCCGACCCCCAGATTCGCCGTCGTCGTCGCCGGTCGAGATCGCGCCATGGTCGTCCGTGGGGTGGCACCGGTAGCCTTGGTCGGATGTCTGCGCAGCGGGGGCGCGACCGCTTCCTCGATGTCATCCGATCCCTGGCGCTCGCCCGGGTGATCCTCTGGCACACGTGGTCCGCTGCCTGGCTGACGTGGTTCCCGGCGATGCCGGCGATGTTCTTCGCCACCGGTGCCCTGCTCGACGACTCGGTCGAGCGCCGCGGCTGGTGGCCGACGGTCCGCCAGCGGGCACGACGCCTCCTCATCCCGTTCTGGGTCTACGGCGCCGTCAGCGTCAGCGTCATGGTCCTCGGCGGGTGGCGCCCGGGTCCCGGCGACCTCGTCGGTTGGATCCTGCCCGTCGTCGACCCGGTCGGCAGCCCGCAACTCCGTGGACTGTGGGTCCCGCTCTGGTACGTGCGGGCCTACGTGTGGTTCGTGCTGGCTGCGGGCGTGCTGCGCTGGCTCGTCCGACGCATCGGGTTCGCCACACCGGTGGTGTTCGCGGCCGTCACCGTCGCCATGTGGGCAGCGGAGCAGGCGTCGCGGACGGATCTCCTGCCGCTGCCGGTGCTCGACCTGCTCACCTACGGCACGTTCGTGACTGCCGGCATGTGCTACGCAGCGCGGGACCGGATCGTCCCCGCGACCAGGACGGCGGTGTCCGCAGCGGTGCTGTTCGGGGTCGCCGCCGTCGCCGAGGTGTGGCGGTTCGGGCCCGACGACCTCGTCGTCAACCGCTCCGCCGTGCTCACGATGCTCGTCGGCGGCGCGGGTCTCATGGTGATGCTCGCGCTGCACCCGTTCCTGTCGCAGGTGGGAGGTCGGGCGGGTCGCAGCGTCGACGTGGTCATCCGACGCACCCTGACGATCTACCTCTGGCACGGCTTCGGCCTGGTCGCCGCGGCTGAGCTCGTCGACGCACGCTTCGATCCCGGCCCGCTGCGGTGGATGCTGTCGTTGGCGGTGGTGGTCGTCGTGACCGCCGGGTGCGTCGCAGCGGTGGGTTGGGTCGAGGACGTGGCAGCGGGTCGACGGTCGCTGCGGTCGGTCATCCGGGGTCGGCTCCCGTCGGGGGGCACCGGCGCCTGGCACGTCGTCCCGGTGACCCCGGTCGCCCCGATCCCGGTGGCGCCGAACCGGGTCGCGGCGGCCCTCATGGCGCTGATCCCGGCCATCCCGGTCGTGGCCTCCGCTGGTGGTGTCGACCTCGCCGGTGCCGTCAGGCCGAGCCGTCGACGTCAGGTCGTCGGTGTGGCGGGTGCCGTGGTCGCCGCGGTGCTGGTCGCTCCGTCGCTGGTCACCCCATCGACGGACACGAACGTCGCCGAGCCGTTGTCGGGGCGTGCGGTCGTGGCACGGGCGGGTCTCGTCGGGGCGACCACGACCACGACGACGACCACCACCCCGTCGCCGGGCGCGACGATCCCGGAGCGGACGCCAGCGACGGAGATCGAGGCGTGGCTCGAACGTCACCCGCAGCTGCGTTCCGAGGGCGGGCTCTCCTCGATGCGGGGGGCGCTCGTCGCAGCGGACGGCACGCTCATTACCTTCACCTGGCACGACGGCGGACCGGTCGCGATCGATGATCCGAGCGTGGACGGTGACGGGTCCGAGGAGGGGCCGACGGTCTGGTGGTCGATGACCAAGACCGCGACGGCGACGTGGTTGATGCGTTCGGTCGAGGCGGGCGTCGTGTCGCTCGACGATCCGCTGTCACGTTGGGTGCCGGAAGCGCCGCACGCCGATCGGATGACGCTCGAACAGCTCGCCCGTCACCAGGCCGGCATCCCGCGCTCGGTCGACGACAGCCTCTTCGAGACGACACCGGCGGAGGTGCTGAAGCGCTGGACTCGCAACCCGAAGCTGCTGTTCGAACCCGGCACCGGCTTCGAGTACTCGCGGGCCGGCTACCTCTACCTGGCGCTCGCGCTGGAGCGGGCCACCGGCACGACCTGGCGTGAAGCGATGGACGACATGGCGGGGCATGCCGGGGTGCACCTGACCTTCGACGAGGACGTGGACCCGGTCGACCACGTCACCGACCCCGACCATCACGGCTACCGGGGCAGGTCCTGGTCGAGCGGCGGGATCGTGTCGGACCCGGCGACGATGGCGGGCTTCTACCGGTGGGTCTTCACCGAGGGGCTGTCTCACGAGTCGATCGACGCGATGTCGGCCTTCGACGGGTCCAAGGGCGACTGGATCTACGGGATCGGGCTGATGCCGCTGTGTCCGTGCGAACGTGACGGCGAGCTCGTGCGGTCCCGGCGCATGGGTCTGGACGCAGTCCCCGGCACCTTCGCCGTCGACCGGGACTCCGGTGCCGTCGTCGTGCTGTTCCCGAACCAGTGGTTCGTGCCCGACGGCGGCCCGCGGCCGGAGTTCTACGAGCTCACCTCGGTGCTGCTCGACGTGCTCGACCCCAACCCCGCCCCATCCCCACCCTGAAAACGGGGGTCACAGCCGACACGTTCTGTCGGTTTCGACCCCCAGATTCGCCGGCGTCACACCAACCCTGAAAACGGGGGTCACAGCCGACACGTTCTGTCGGTTTCGACCCCCAGATTCGCCGGCGAGAGCATCTCCGTCGGCGAGGACCAGCGAGAGTCCAGCTCAGCGCCAGTCCTGTTCGACCGCGTCGAGCTTCCGGCGGACGATGTCGGCACACCACGCCGGTCGGTCCCGAGCCTGGCGCCAAGTGAAGCGGATCGGCCACCACCCGTGCAGCACCAGCAGGTCCTGACGCCACCGGTCGTCCTCGAAGGGGGTCCTCCCACCGTGGACGCCGAACCCGTCGCCCTCGAGGAACACCTTGTGCCGTGGGTAGGCGAGATCCAGCCGGAAGTCGGAGCCGTCGACCGTCACCGGATGTTGACGCACCGGCTCTCGCACCCCGTACTCCCGCAGGATGCGCAGGAGCAGCACCTCCAGCTTGCTCTCGGCGGGGGACCCGGTGCCGTAGGTCTCGAGGAGGTCCCGGATCGGCCCTGCGCCGTTGCGTCCACGACGTGAGATCCGCTGGTAGGTCTCGGTGACCTGGTCGAGGGTGGTGAGACCCCGGTGGATCGCGAGGTGCAGCAGGGTCTCGAGATCGAGGTTCGTGATCGTCAGTCCGATGTCGACCAGCGTCCGCGTCGGCGTGGTCAGGGGGATGTTGCGGATGTGCGTCACGTCGGTGGGGATGAGATCCCGGGTTCGGTGCACGACGGCGTCGATGTGGTCATGTCCGCTGCTGCGTTCGACGAGGATGTGAGGCCGTCCACCGATGGGGTCGATCAGGCCGGACATCTCCGCCGCGGTCCGGAACGCCGCGATGCCCCGGGCCCGCCACGCAGCGGCGAGGATGCGCTGGTCACGGGTGCGTGCGGATCCGATGACCCGGTACACGCCGGTGCCGACCCGCTCGGCGCGCCCCTGTTGCACCCGGTAGGCGACCTGTCGTGGGCTGAGCCCGAACCGGGCGGCGTCGGCTGCTCGGTAGAGGCCGTGGTGCTGTGCCGCCCAGACGTACAGGTCGTCGTCTCGTCTGCTTCCCATCGGAGTGAGCAGACACGCTCGACGCGGGTGTTGTCAGCGGGGACCGCGACCCGTTGACAACGTCGTGCGCCTCGTGCTCAGCCGTCCGACCGTCG
>CAYSCB010000307.1:0-3854 GCA_964429335.1 uncultured Aquihabitans sp. | reverse complement strand
TCATCTGGATGTTCCCGATGACGTTCGTGTCCTCCGCGTTCGTCGACCCGTCGACGATGCCGAGCTGGTTGCAGCCGATCGCCGAGCACAACCCGTTCACGGTCGTCACCAACGCGACCCGGGCGCTCTACAACGGCAAGGACCCGGGAGCCGACCTGTGGATCTCGATCGCCTGGGCGATCGGCATCACCGTCGTGTTCGCCGCCCTGTCGTTCCGACGGTTCTCACGCACCTCGCGCTGAGCATTCCTCACGAACTCGGGGGGATCGGACCCCGCAGACGACCGAATCCCCCAAGATCGGCCGGCGGCCGGGTGGCGAGGCCATCTCGGGGGGATCGGACCCCGCAGACGACCGAATCCCCCAAGTTCGCCCAGCGGCCGGGTAGCGAGGCCATCTCGGGGGGATCGGACCCCGCACACGACCGAATCCCCCAAGATCGGCCGGCGGCGCGGGCCGGCGGCCGGCAGCGCGAGCCGGTGGCGGGGGGAAGGGTGACGTCAGGCGTTCTGGATCTTGATCTCGATGTCGACGCCCGCGGGGAGGTCGAGGCGCTGGAGCGAGTCGACGGTCTTGGGGGTCGGCTCGATGATGTCGATCAGCCGCTTGTGGATCCGCATCTCGAAGTGCTCACGCGAGTCCTTGTCCTTGTGCGGTGAGCGGATGACCGTGTAGCGGTGCTTCTCGGTCGGCAGCGGGATCGGACCACGGACCGACGCCTGGGTGCGGGTCACGGTCTCGACGATCTTCTTGGTCGACTGGTCGATGATCTCGTGGTCGTAGGCCTTCAGGCGGATGCGGATCTTCTGGTCGGCTGCCATCGTGCAGGCTCTCCTCGGTTCGCGACCGGGCCGGCCGCAGGTGATCATCGACTGTCAAGAAGCGGGCCCGGGACTCCGGACACGGCTCGTCACCCTACCCGGCGTCGCACGGTGCCCGCCAGCCCGCAGGAGTGAGCCGAACGGTCACCGACACGCGACGAGGGCGCCCGGAGGCGCCCTCGATCGACACGGTCCTGTGGGTCGTCAGTTCACACGAGCGTCACACGAGGGTCACTTGAGGATCTTGGTGACACGACCCGCACCCACCGTACGACCACCCTCACGAATCGCGAACTTCAACCCCTCATCCATCGCAATCGGAGCAATCAACTCCACCGTCACCTCAGTGTTGTCCCCCGGCATACACATCTCAGTACCAGCCGGCAACTCGATCGTCCCCGTCACATCCGTCGTCCGGAAATAGAACTGCGGCCGATAATTCGAGAAGAACGGCTTGTGACGACCACCCTCATCCTTCGTCAACACATACACATTCGCCTCGAAATTCGTATGCGGCGTAATCGACCCAGGCTTCGCCAACACCTGACCCCGCTGCACATCCTCCTTATCCACACCCCGCAACAACGCACCGATGTTATCCCCCGCCTGACCCTCATCAAGCAACTTCCGGAACATCTCCACACCCGTACACGTCGTCTTCTGCGTCACCTTCAACCCGACGATCTCCACCTCATCACCCGTGTGGATCACACCCTGCTCAACCTTCCCCGTCACCACCGTCCCACGACCCGTGATCGTGAACACATCCTCGATCGGCATCAAGAACGGCTTATCCAGATCCCGCACCGGCTCCGGCACATACGAATCCACCGCCCCCATCAACTCCATCACCTGATCCTGCGCAGCACTATCCCCCTCCAACGCCTTCAACGCAGACACCCGCACCACCGGCGCCTCATCACCATCGAACTCATAATCAGACAGAAGCTCCCGCACCTCCATCTCAACAAGCTCAAGAAGCTCCTCATCATCCACCATGTCACACTTGTTCAACGCCACCACGATCGCCGGCACACCCACCTGCCGAGCAAGAACCACATGCTCACGCGTCTGCGGCATCGGCCCATCCGTCGCCGCCACCACCAAAATCGCCCCATCCACCTGAGCAGCACCCGTAATCATGTTCTTGATGTAATCCGCGTGCCCCGGCATATCCACATGCGCATAATGCCGATTCTCCGTCTCATACTCCACATGAGACACATTGATCGTAATCCCACGCTCCCGCTCCTCAGGAGCCTTATCAATATTCTCGAACTCCGTAAACGAGTTCCCCGCAACCCGATCCGCCAACGTCTTCGTAATCGCCGCCGTCAACGTCGTCTTCCCATGATCAATATGACCCATCGTCCCCACATTCACATGAGGCTTCGTCCGCTCGAACTTCTCCTTCGCCATAACAGGCACTCACTTTCATGTCAGTCGGCCCAAACAGCCGTGATGGGGTTCTTGATGGGTAGAGATGGACTGACAGCGCAGTCAGTCTGACGGTGTGAATCTAGGTGGTCACCCGCGGGGTCCGCTCGACGGAGGCAGGGATCACTGCCCGGTGACCCGGGCGACGATCTCCTCCTGGACGTTCCGCGGCGTCTGCTGGTAGCTGTGGAACTGCATCGTGTAGGTCGCCCGCCCCTGGGTCTTGGAGCGGAGATCGGTCGAGTAGCCGAACATGTCCGACAGCGGCACCTCGGCGGAGACGACCTGGTTGTTGCCCCGCTGCTCCATCTTGCCGACCTTGCCGCGGCGGGAGTTGAGGTCGCCGATGACGTCACCCATGTAGTCCTCGGGCGTCACGACCTCGACCGCCATGATCGGCTCGAGCAGCACGGGGGACGCCTTGCGGGCGGCCTCCTTGAAGGCCATCGAGCCGGCGATCTTGAACGCCATCTCCGAGGAGTCGACGTCGTGGTAGTCGCCGTCGTCGAGGCTGACGTGGATGTCGACCATGGGGAACCCGGCCAGGATGCCGTTGGTCATGGCGTCGGCGACGCCGTGGCCGACCGACGGGATGTACTCCTTGGGCACGCGGCCGCCGGTGATCTTGTCGGTGAACTCGAATCCGCCGCCGGGACCCGACGGGGTGAGGGTCAGCACGATCTTGGCGTACTGGCCGGTGCCGCCGGTCTGCTTCTTGTGCAGGTACGTGTAGCCCTCGACCGGTGCGGTGATCGTCTCGCGGTAGGCGACCTGCGGCTTGCCGACGTTCGCCTCGACCTTGAACTCGCGCATCATGCGGTCGACGAGCACCTCGAGGTGCAGCTCGCCCATGCCGCCGATGATGGTCTGGGCGGTCTCCTCGTCGGTGTGGACCTGGAAGGTCGGGTCCTCCTCGGACAGGGCGAACAGCGCCTTGCCCATCTTGTCCTGGTCGGCCTTGGTCTTGGGCTCGACCGCGACGTGGATCACCGGCTCGGGGAACTCCAACGACTCCAGGACGATGATGTCGTTGGGGTCGCTGAGCGTGTCGCCGGTGCGAGTGTTCTTGATGCCGATGCCGGCGACGATGTCGCCCGCGTAGACGGCGTCCTTCTCGATCTGGTCGTTGGCGTGCATCTCGAGCAGCCGACCGATGCGCTCCTTGGAGCCGGAACGCGTGTTGTAGACGGTGCCGCCCTTCTCGAGCTTGCCCGAGTACACGCGGAAGTACGTGAGCTTGCCGACGTGCGGGGCGGTCATGATCTTGAACGCCAGCGCCGAGAACGGCTCGTTCACGTCGGGCTTGCGCTCGACCGGCTCGCCCTTGCGGTTCTCGCCGGTCACCGGCGGCAGGTCGAGCGGCGACGGCATGTACCAGCACACCGCGTCGAGCAGCGGCTGGACGCCCTTGTTCTTGAACGCCGTGCCGTTGAGCACCGGCACCACGCCGTGGTTGATCGTGGCCTCGCGCAGCGCGGCGCGCA
Organism: uncultured Aquihabitans sp.; assembly: GCA_964429335.1. Taxonomy (GTDB): domain Bacteria; phylum Actinomycetota; class Acidimicrobiia; order Acidimicrobiales; family Microtrichaceae; genus Dermatobacter. Next base: position 113 of record CAYSCB010000307.1, on the reverse strand, counting down.
GCAGCTCCGTCGGGAGGTCCTCCCCCTCGAGGAACTTCTCCATGACCTCGTCGTTGGTCTCCGACAGGACGTCGATGAGCTGCTCGCGGTACTCGTGTGCCCGCTCGACGAGG
>CAYSCB010000306.1:0-3863 GCA_964429335.1 uncultured Aquihabitans sp. | reverse complement strand
CCCTTGATGATGTCGCCGGTCGGCAGCGGCGGGAGGATGTCCTCGCCGGTCTCGCCGTCCACGAAGTGCACCGCCCGGTCGTAGGCGCCGAACACGACCCAGGTGCGCCCGTCCCGCTCGAACACCGCCGGCTGGCCGGTCCAGCCGGAACCGCACCACGTCTTGGTCTCCCGTCCGACCGTCGACGCGGAGCACATGCCACCGCTGCGCGGGTAGAACCAGCGGACCTTCGGGGCCTTGGGCACGTCCCCACGGCCGTAGTAGGTGCGGGTCGGATTGCCGCGGAACGTCAGGCTCCCGGGAACCTTCGCCGACCACATCCGCCCGGAGCTCGCCGGGTTCACGAACTGGCCGTTCGCCTCTGCCGGCACCTGGGTGGGATCGACCGGTGTGGTCGTGATCGACTCGGAACCGGTGCTGCTCGGTCCTGGGCTCGGCGTGGTGGCCGGTCCGGCTGCGGTGTCGGCGATCTCGTCGTCACCGCCGTCGACGGACAGCCCAACGGCAGCGACCGCCATGACGAGCAGGACGGCGACGGTGGAGATGCCGAGGAGTTGCCGGCGTCGGGTGTCGGGCGAGGTCCGGGCCTGCTCGGCGGCCCTGGAGCGGGCCCGCTGGACGCGCTGCGCGGGCGGCTCGTCCGGTTCCACCACGTCATGATGGACCGACGTCGTGTCCGACTGGTGGTTCTCGACCTCTACTGGCGCAGCTCGCCTTCGGCGACGAGCCTGTCGAGCGTCAGTTCGGGGTGTTCGCCCTCGAGTCGTTCGAGCCAGTAGACGGACTCGAACACGGCGAGCAGCTCACCGTCGGAGCGCTGGAGGACGTCGACGCCCTGCATCGCCCGCAGCTCTGCGCGTGACGCCTCGTCGGTTCGACGGGCAACGCGGAATCGGGTCGGTGTCAGCTCGACCGGCGCCCCGAACTCGTTCACCAAGCGGTGTGTCGCCACCTCGAACTGCAGCGCTCCGACGGCGGCGAGCACGGGTGCCTGGTCGCCGAACTCCGGATCGCGCAGCACCTGGACGACGCCTTCCTCGTCGAGCTGTTGGATCCCGGTGCGGAACTGCTTGGACTTGCCGACGTCGGTCGTGCGGGCGATCGCGAAGTGCTCCGGAGCGAAGCTCGGGATCGGTGGGAACGTGACCGGGTCCGACACGTAGAGGGTGTCACCGACGCGCACGTCCGTCGCGTTGACCAGCCCGACGACGTCACCCGGGAACGCCTCCTCGATCGTCTCGCGCTCCTGACCGAACACGGCGTGCGCGTACTTGGTGGCGAACGGCTTGCCGGTGCGACCGTGTGTGACGACCATCCCGCGTTCGAAGCGGCCCGAGCACACCCGGAGGAACGCGATCCGGTCCCGGTGCGCCCGATCCATGTTCGCCTGGACCTTGAACACGAAACCCGACAGCGGAGCGTCCAGCGGACGTGGGACGCCGTCGACGTCGGTGCGTGGCCCGGGTGCGGGAACCTCGTCGATCACCTTGTCCAGGAGCAGCCGCACTCCGAAGTTCGTCAGCGCCGAGCCGAACAGCATCGGCGTCGTCTCACCTGCGAGGAACAGCTCGGCGTCGTGCTCGGTCCCCGCCAGGAGGTCGAGCTCCTCCTGAGCGGCGAGCCACGGCTCGGTCTCCTCGGTCTGTGCGCGTTCGGGGGCGACGACCTCTTCGGGTGCCTCGGTCGCACCCCTGGCGGTTCGGGTGAATCGGATGAAGTCGCCCGAGGACCGGTCGACGACGCCCCGGAAGTCGCCCGCGATGCCGACCGGCCACGTCATCGGGGTGCACATGATCGACAGGTGCGACTCGATGTCGTCGATCAGCTCGAGCGGGCTGAGCCCCGGTCGGTCCCACTTGTTGACGAACGTGATCAGCGGGAGCCCGCGGTCCCGGCAGACCTCGAACAGCTTCAGCGTCTGCGGCTCGATGCCCTTCGCCGCGTCGAGGACCATGACCGCGGCGTCGCACGCGGTGAGCACCCGGTAGGTGTCCTCGGAGAAGTCACGGTGGCCAGGCGTGTCGAGCAGGTTCACGACGCAGTCCCGGTACGGGAACTGGAGCACGGTCGAGGTGATCGAGATCCCCCGCTGCTGTTCGAGCTCCATCCAGTCCGACGTCGCCGAGCGCCGGTCGCCCCGTGCCTTCACCGCACCGGCCTCGCGTCCGAGCGCGCCGCCGTAGAGCAGCAGCTTCTCGGTCAACGTGGTCTTGCCGGCGTCGGGATGCGAGATGATGGCGAACGTGCGGCGTCGTGCGGCCTGGGCCGTCGGGTCGGCCCCGCTGGACTCGCTCACGTGGTCACTCCTCTGGTCGGGCCAGAGGGTACGTCACGGCTCCACGTGAGCTGCATCCGGACCGGAGAGCGACTTCAGTCGTTCAGGACCTGGAACCGTCCGGTGATCCTCACCGATGTGCCGTTTTCGCGGATGATCCGCACCTCGATGGCGTGGTCCCCGTTGGTGAGCCGACGGGTGTCGAAGCCGTCCGAGGTGGGCGTGGAGGCGTTGGTCAGGACGAACGGTGGCGTGTCGTCGACCCTGACCGGTCGACGGAGCCTGCGCCCCGGATCGATCCAGAACTCGACGCGGACCGCGTCGACGGCTTCGACGGAGAGCACGACGCGGTCGCGCAGCGTCGCCCCGTCGAGATCCGACGGTTCCGCGTCCGGTGACGCAGCGGTCCAGCGCAGCGCCGGGGTCGTGTTGATCGTCGTGGTCGGCAGGACCGACGGTGGCGGATCCGGTCGGGTCCGCGGAGCCACCGTGACCGGAGGGGCCGTCGGAACGGCGCTCGGCGGCGTACCGGAGCGGGCAGCATGTGCCTGGTAGGCGAGCGGGACGGTCACCGAGATGGTCGCGACCAGCGCGACCACGAGGGCGATGACGAGTCGGTGGAGTGCGGGGCCGGACGGTGGGCGCGGCGCGTCAGGTCCACCGCCGCCTCCGTCGCCGTTCGCCATGACCAGATTCTCCGTCGTCCCTATCGAGTCGGACATGGGCAATTCACCCTCTGTCCTGCTCCGCCCGTCATCGCCGTCAGGCGGCTTCACCCTCGTCGGGGGTCGAGTGCAGGTCGATGATCCCCAACCGCACGGCGGAGAGCACCGCGTGCGTGAGGCTCTGCGTGTCGAGCCGACGGTAGGTGGCGTTGAGGTGGTTGTGCACGGTCTTCTGCGTGATGCCGAGGGCCCGTGCTGCCTGCTTGGTCGACATGCCGTCGGCGATCATCTGCAGGATCTCCACCTGGCGATGGGACAGCAGGTCGTTGCGCGTCGGCTCAGCCCCGAGGTGCTCGAGCATGGACGCCGCGAGCCGCGGGCTCAGGGTCTCCTCGCCTGCCTGGACCCGGCGGAGCGTGTCGAGCACGTCGGCGAACGACGTGCCCTTCGTCAGGTAGGCCGCTGCGCCGGCCTGCAGCGCTGCACGGGTCCGCTCCGGGTCGTCGTGCATCGTCAGCACCACGACCTTGGTCGTCGGCAGCTGCTCGCAGATGCGTTGTGTGGCCCCCACGCCGTCGAGCACCGGCATCGACAGGTCCATCAACACGATGTCCGGGAACGTCTCGAGCGCCATGCGAACGGCTTCCTCGCCGTTGGCGGCTTCGCCGATCACGTCCTCACCGGCGCTCTCGAGGCCGCGGCGTATCCCGTCGCGCAGGATCTGGTGGTCGTCGGCCAGTAGCACCCTCACGATGCGACCTCCTTGTCGTCGACGTCTTGGAGCGCGTCGGTGCCGCTCGGCGTGCTCCCGGTCATGGAGGAGCTGCGTGGGCTCCTATCGGCAGCTGGACCGCCCGCTGGAGCGTTCCGGCGCGGGGAGCTGGCGGCGTGCAGGTCAACCGGAGCGCCCCGACCAGAGTGGA
>CAYSCB010000305.1:0-3867 GCA_964429335.1 uncultured Aquihabitans sp. | reverse complement strand
CGCTTCGACGCGTTCCTGCGCACCGGTCGACGGTTCAGCTTCCTGATCGGCCACCCCTGGATCCTGCGCAACGGCCTGCGGGTAGCGGTCGGCACGCAGAAGGTCGCAGAGATCACGCTGCAGGTGATGGGCAACCTCGTCGAGCCGGACACGCCGGGTGCCGGTGGTGCAACGATGCGCGCCGCGGACCGTCTGCTCGCCGCGGCGGACCCGATCCTGCGCCGCACCCGCGCCACCCCCTGACCCCCCGAACCCTCCCCCCCCCTCTGAACTCGGCACGTCTCACGTCGATAATCGCCCTGAGACATGCCCGGTACAGGGGAATCGTGGCGAAGTAGCGTCCGTCCGGTGGACGAACCCCGGGCGAACGATGCGCAGGCTGCCTACTGGGAGAGCCGCGCGGCCGGCTGGATGGACGCGGAGACCATCTCGTCGTCGATCGTCGGTGACCCGTTCGGTGACGTCGCGATCGAGCGCCTGGCTCCAGCCGGTGGGGAACGGCTGTTGGACGTCGGCTGCGGAACCGGGCCGACCACACAGCAGATCGCCCGGATCGTCGCTCCCGGCGGGACCGTCACGGGGGCCGACATCGCTCCTGCCATGGTCGCGGCGGCAGCCGAGCGTGCCCGTGCCGCCGGGGTCGACAACGCCACGTTCGTCGTCGCGGACGCCCAGACCGCCGACCTGGGCAGCGATTCCTATGACGCGGTGTTCTCCCGTTTCGGCGTCATGTTCTTCTCCGATCCGGTGGCAGCGTTCGCCAACATCCGTGCTGCGCTCCGACCGGGTGGCCGGGTCGTGTTCGCCTGCTGGCAGGAGCTTCTTCGCAACGAGTGGATGTTCGTCCCGGGCGCGGCCGCGATCGCAGCGAGCGGACAGCCGCCGAACATGCCGGAGCCGGGAGCGCCCGGGCCGTTCTCCCTGTGCGAACCGCAGCGTGTGCGGACGGTTCTGGGCGACGCCGGCTTCTCGAAGGTCGAGCTCGATGACGTCCGACGCGAGGTGGTCGTGTCCGAAGCCGGGATGGACGGCTTCCTGCAGGGGCTGTCGCGCATGGGAGCGGTTCGCGAACAACTCGAGCTGTTCGCCGACGATCCGGCGATGCGCGAACGGATCCTCGGCGCGGTCCGCGACGAGCTGTCGGGTCGCGTCGGCGGCGGTGAGCTCCGTCTCACATCGGCAGCCTGGGTGGTATCCGCCCGCGCCTGACTCGCAGGCCCCTCCCGTACCGGGCACGTCTCACGTCGAATGTCGCGGTGAAACGTGCCGAGAACAATCGGGGTCGTGTACCGGGCACGTCTCACGTCGAATACCGGGGTCAAACGTGCCGAGTTCGGGAAGGGCGGGCGGGTCAGGTCAGCCGTGCTGCCAGAACCTGTTCGCCAACGAGTTGGTGCCGTCCAGCGCGACCGCGTCCAGCGCTTCGATCTCCGCCGGCTCCAGCGACCATCCGAGCGCTCCGGCGTTGTCGGCCGCCTGGTTGGCGTTCTTCGCCCCGGGGATCGGCACAGCTCCCTTGTCGATGATCCAGCGGAGCGCGACCTCGCTCGGCGTCCGACCGTCGTGGTTCGCACCCACCTCCCGTGCCACCGCGACGACACGGTCCACCGCCTCCATCGGATGTGCCGAGAAGTTGCGTGACTTCGGCGGCGGGTTCGACGCCGAGTACTTCCCGGTGAGGCGACCCTGACCGATCGGCGAGTACGCGATCGGGACGACGCCGAGATCCCGGCAGTGCCGGAGCAACCCGGTCGTCTCGGGGCGACGACGCAGCAGCGAGTACTCGACCTGGTTCGATGCGAGCGCCACGCCACGCTTCGCGAGCTCGGCGTGGATCCGCTCCATCTCACGGATGGAGTAGTTGGACACCCCGACGGCCCGGGTGAGGCCCGCATCGACCACCGCCGCCAGCGCATCGGCCATGGCAGAAGCCGGCCGGAGGCTGATCGGTCCGTGGATCTGGTAGAGGTCCACGTGGTCGAGGCCCAGCCGGCCGAGCGACGCCTCGAGCGAGTGTCGCAGAGCGTCGCGCATGCCGAGCTTCCACGGTGCCGGCCAGAACTTCGTCGCGACCACCAGGGAGTCACGACGGCCGGGATCGTCGGTGAGGGTCGAGCGCAGCAACCTGCCCAGGATCCGCTCGCTCTCACCCGAGCCGTAGACCTCGGCGGTGTCGAACAACCCGACGCCGGCATCGAGCGACCTCCGCCACGCCTCGCCGATCGTCACCTCGGTGGTGGCACGGTCATAGGTCCCCATGCCCCAGGTCCTGGAATCACCCCAGGCCCAGGTGCCGACGCCGAGCGGCGCCACCGTCGTCGGACACCCCGGAAACGTCACGTCGTCCATCCCTCCAGCCTGCCACCCGATCCATGCTGAGCTCCGAACCTGGTGCTGTTCGCGTCAGCGCCGAACTCAGCGGCCCGTCGTGCGGCGACGGTGCGACTCGGCCGGCTTCCCGTCCTCGAAGAACTCGGCCTTGTCGACCTGCTCCGAGCGACGGACCTTGCCGCGCATGTTGCGGGTCGACTGCGACAGCGAGTCGAACGCGATCGCTGCGCCGTCGGAGCAGGGAGCGAACGCCTGGATGTTGCCCGCCGCGACACCGAGGCCCCCGGCTTCTCCGTGCACGTCGAGTCCTGCACCGAGGAACACGAACGTCCAGCCGGCAGCGGTCCGCTCGGAGATGAGGTCGGTGACGGCGCGCAGGCTCTGCTCACGGCTCGCGTTCTCGTGACCGTCGGTGATCGAGACGAACACGACCTCCTCCGGCCGATGCGCCACCGATGCCAGCGTCGCCGCCCGTGCGGTCGCGCTCGCGATGAGGCGAGCCGTCGCGTCGAGGAGCGGGGTGCCGCCGCGTGGCACGAACGTCGCGGCGTCGAGCGGGGCCATCTCGGCGATCGGGATGGCGTCGACGACGACCTTCTGCGGATCCTCGGTGTCGAACTGGACCAGGGTGATGCGGGCGTCGGGGCCATCTGCCTGCTGGTCGGCGAGCAGGCGGTTGAACCCGCCGATCACGTCGTCGGCCATCGAGGCCATCGATCCCGACCGGTCGAGCAGCACGTAGAGGTGCACGATCGGGCCCGGCCCGTCCTGTTGGCCCTCGTCGTGCTGGTCCTCGTTGAGCTGGCACTCGTCGTGGTTGGTCGTGTCGTCCATGGTGGGACCTCCGATCGGTGTGCTTCCTCGGCCTGCCGCGGCCGCCGTCGAAGGGATCGAGTACGGCGGCGCGGAGATGTGACATCGCGTGGGTGTCGCCGCTCCCATGTGGGTGACCCACGTCGTCACGAGCGGTCCGGCTGTCACATCTGTGCGCCACACTTCTCGGAAGGAGTGGAGGTGCCGTGCAGGTGGACCCAGTGCAGGTGGACTCAACCCAGGTGAACCCGGTGCAACGAGATGCACAGCCAGGCCCCCGGACCGTCGGTGGAGCCGAGGTGCTGGAGTGGTTCCGCACCGGCGAGGCGCGGTCGGTGGCGCGTGGACGGCTCCGATCCGCCGGCCTGCTCACCTCGGAGGACCTGCTCGACGACGTCCTCGCTGACGCGACGCTGTCGGTCCTGCGCCGCCTCCGCGGACCGGAGCCGCTCGTGTTGGACTCGGCGGCTGCCTACGGAGCCACGGTGATCCGCAACCAGGTCCGTGCGCTCGCACGTGGCCGTGATCGCCTGGTGAGCAACGACGAGGCGGCGATGGTCGAACTCCACGAGGCCCAGGAGCAGGCCTCGGCGTTGGATCTCGACCCGTGGTTCGAAGACGACGTGCGGGTCGTGCTGGAACACCTCGGCGGGACGGCGACGTTGCGGTCCGCAGCGCTGGCCCTGTTGACGTTCATCGTCCATCCGGGCAGCGAACCCGACG
>CAYSCB010000304.1:0-3869 GCA_964429335.1 uncultured Aquihabitans sp. | reverse complement strand
GGTGACGAGCTCGGGATGCTGCCGTGGATGCGCAGCTTCGGCGTGCCCGACTCGGTGGTCGCCTACATGGGGGCGATCATGGGCCTGGTCTTCGTGGCGCCGATCGACCTGATCCCCATCTCCGAGGGGATCCGCACGTTCCGCCAGCTCTTCGTGGGCGGCGGCGGCCGCTACCACAAGGGCGGCTACGGCAAGGTCGCCGAGCTCACCGCCGACTACATCGAGGACCACGGCGGCACCTACCTGCGCAGCACCCGGGTGGACCGGATCCTCGCGAAGGACGGGCGTGTCTCGGGTGTCGCTACCTCGGCAGGGGAGTTCCACGCACCCGTGGTCATCTCCAACGCCGGGATCCAGCCGACGATCCTCAAGCTCGCATCGGACGCGGACTTCTCCGAGGAGTACGTGAAGAAGGTCGAGAGCTACGAACCCGGCCTCGGCATGGTCGGTGTCCGCTACTTCCTCGACGCACCGGTGCTGCGGACCGGCATGATCGTCGCGTTCTCCGACGAGAGCTGGTGGGACACCGAGCGCTACGAGGCTGCGAAGCTCGGGCACCATCCCACCGTCCCGCTCATCTTCGCCTCGGTCGTCACCGAGCTCGATCCGGATCTGGCGCCCGACGGTCATCAGATCATCCTGTTCGGCTTCTCCGGATCACCTGATCCGAGGGCCGAGATGAACGACGAGATCATCCGCCGCGGCGAGGAGGCCATCGCGAGGATCTGGCCGGAGATCCCGAAGCACCTCATCCGCAAGGAGCGCTACAGCGCTGCGCAGGTGTCGAACCTGGCTCGGGATTCAGTGGTCCCCGGCGGTGGCGGCGAGTGCATCGGGCTGTCGCAGATCATCGGTCAGTGCGGCAAGTCCAAGCCGGATCCGCGCACACCGCTCGACGGCCTCTACATCGTCGGCACCGATGCCGGCGGCATGGGCTGCGGCACGCACCAGGCAGTCGACTCGGGGTTCAACGTCGCCGAGATGGTGTTGGCCGACATGGGCTACCGCGCGGCCATCCAGCCGAAGCACGACCCAGCGTGAAGCGCGACCCTGCGCGAAGGACGGCCGAGCATGGAGGACAGCCCATCGTGAAGGACTACGACGTCATCGTCATCGGCGGGGGCATCAACGGGCTGACGGTGTCGGCCTACCTGGCGAAGGCTGGCCTCTCCGTCGGCGTGTTCGAGGCCCGCGGTCAGTGCGGGGCGCACTGCGACACCGTCGAGCTCGGCATTCCGGGGTTCCTGCACAACCTGCACGCCACCTGGCTGGCGACCGGCTACAGCCCCGCGATGACCGACCTGGACCTGCCCGGTCTCGGCTTCGAGCTGCGCGGAACCGACGTGACCTACGCCAAGTCGTTCACGTCGGGGCGCAACCTGATCCACGCCATGGACTTCGACACCACCTATGCCAACTGGGCGAGGGTCTCGGAGGCCGACGCCGCGCTGCAGCTCAAGGCGCTGGAGTTCAACGCGGTCAACCTCGAGGAGATGCTCGAGGTGAACCGACGTTTCTGGTACGGGCCTCCAACGGGCCAGACCATGGAGCGGATGTTCAGCCTGATCGACGGCTTCCTCGGGGCGCTGGGCCATGGCGAGTTCACCGGTGCCGAGCTCATGAACATGACGGGTTTCGAGGTGCTGGACCTGCTGTTCGACTCCGACGAGGTGAAGACCACCACGGCCTCGATCGGTTGGATCAGTGGTCTGCCCCCCATCCACCGCAAGATCGGAGTGCTCGCCGCGGTGTTCATGGCCGGCATCGGTGGACCGATGGGCGTGCACAACGCCCGTGGTGGCTCCCACTCGCTGACCCACGCGCTCGTGAAGGCCACCTCGAACCACGGCGGCGAGATCTGGACCACCTGTCCTGTGGAGCGGATCGTCATGGAGGACGGTCGTGCGGTCGGCATCCGCCTCAGCGACGACGCGATGCTGCCGGGGGAGGAGATCCGGGCGAAGGTCATCGTGTCCAACGTGTCGGCCAGGCCGACCTTCCTCGGGATGCTCGGCGAGGACGTCATCGGCACCGAGATGGCCAGCCGGCTCAAGAGCTTCCACTACGACGAGCAGGTCCTCTTCGGCGCCTACTACAGCCTGGCGGGTGATCCGGAGTTCGCCTCGGCCGAATGGGATCCCGGCATCCAGAGGGCGATGATGGGCTACGTCGGTGGCGAGACGATCGACGACATGCGTCGACACAACGTCAACCTGGTCTCGGGCGTGATCGACGACGAGGTCATGGGCAACTGGTTCGTGCCGACGCGCGCCGATCCGACCCAGGCGCCACCCGGTTGCCACACGGCGTTCCTCTGGGTCGACGTGCCGCCGCACCCCCGCCGGTGGCAGGGCCGCAAGATCGACGGCGGCATCGACGCGTGGCCGGAGATCGCACCGGCACTCCTCGACGCCTGCACCGATCGCATGGAGGAGTTCGCACCGGGGTTCAAGGACCTCATCGTGGAGCAGTTCCACATGACGCCGCTCGACCAGCTCCGCAACAACCCGTCATCGGTGACGGGAAGCATCCTCGGGGGAAGCGTCACACCCGAGCAGTTCCACATGAACCGTCCGGTACCGGGCGTGATCACCAGTGGCACGGCCCGCACCTTCGTTCCCGGCCTCTACCTGTCGCAGTCGATCCACCCGGTCGGCGCGAGCTGGTTGGCCACCGGCTACCTCGCGGCCTGCGACGTGGCAGAGGACATGGGGTGTCGGGACCAGTCCTGGTGGACCGGCGTCCCGTGGGACTGGTTCGTCGAGAACATGATGAACGTGCCCATGAACCTGGGCGTGAGTGACAAGTGGAAGCCGGGCGGAGCCGAGGGGGCAGCGCAATGAGCTCGAACGTGACGAAGTCCGACACCTACGACGCCGTCGTCCTCGGCGGCGGACCCAACGGCCTGATCTGCGGCGCCTACCTCGCCAAGGCCGGGGCGCGGGTGCTGCTCGTCGAGCGGCGCCACGAGACCGGCGGCGGGCTGAACACCGACGAGTACTTCGGCTTCAGGCTCAACCTGCACGCCATCTACCACATGATGAGCGACGTCATGCCGGCGTACCGCGACCTCGCGCTGTCGGACTTCGGCCTGCGATACGTGCGACCCCACGTGGCGTGCGCGTTCCCGTTCGCCGACGGCAAGTCGCTGCTGTTCACCAAGGACCTGAACGAGACGGTCGCGTCGATCGGGACCGTCAGCGAACACGACGCCGACTGCTTCCGGACCATGTGGAACGACTTCGCGCCGATGCTGGAGCAGTACATCATCCCGCTCACCTACCGGTTGCCGTTGCCGGTCGTCGACCAGGTCGTCGAGATCGGCGAGACCGAGATCGGCGAGCGGTTGAACGAGATCTCCGACTTCAGCCCTATCGAGGTGATCGACCACTACGGGTTCACCGACCCGCGGGTGCGCATGGCGCTGCTGTCGTTCTCGGCCATGTGGGGGTTCCACCTCGAGGACCCCCTCGGCTACCTGTACCCCGTGTACCTGTGCCGGATGGTCGACGCGGCGCTCGTCAAGGGCGGTTCGCACCGTCTGTCATCGGCTCTGTACCGCGTGTTCGTCAGCAACGGCGGCGAGATCCTCGACGGCTCCGAGGCGGTTGGCATCCACCTCGGCGACGACGGCAGCGTCGAGGTCGAGGTCGCCGACGGTCACCGCTTCGGTGCCCGTGCCGTGGCGTCGACGCTCAACCCCGAGCAGACCTTCACCGAGCTCGTCGGGACCGACAACCTGCCCGACGACCTGCGGTTCGCGGTGGAGGGATGGGAGTGGGAGGAGCGATCGCTGTTCGGCCTGCACCTCGGCGTCGAGGGCGAGTTCGCGTTCCGTCATCCGGAGCCGAGGGTCAACGAGGCGATGA
>CAYSCB010000303.1:0-3899 GCA_964429335.1 uncultured Aquihabitans sp. | reverse complement strand
CTTCTCCGACGGTCGACCGCCGGTGATCCTGCACCGACCCGACCTGCTCGACCGCACCCATGCGAGCATCAGCCGCTACTCGACGGCTGACGCGGATCGCTACCTGGCGCTCAAGGAGCGGGCGGCACGGCTCCAGGAGCTGATGGCGGTCGGCCTGTACAACCCGCCGTCACCGATCGCCGAACAGGCCTCTGCCGACGTGCTCGTCGCCGCGTTCGGCGACCTCGGCATCACCGCCGACTACCTGATCAAGACGCCGAAGACCGTGATCGACGAGATGTTCGAGACACCGGAGCTGCGGGCGCTGCTGTACCGGGCGTGCGTCGAGTGGGGCTACCCGATCGACTCGTTCGGCACAGGCGGGATGTTCCTGACCTTCGTCATCTGGACGCTCGGCAACTGGAAGATGGCCCTCGGCGGCACCCACACGCTCGCGAAGGCGATGACACAGGCGTGCTACCGCGAAGGCGTCGACCTCATCGAGAACACGATGGTCGAACGGGTCGTCGTCGAGGACGGCCGCGCGGTCGGCGTCGAGGTCCGCGGCGGTGAGATCATCCGGGCCGAACGGGGCATCGCCTCGAACGCGGACCTGCGCCAGACGCTGCTCGACATGGTCGGACCGGAGCACCTGAGCGACCGGTGGGTCAAGCGGGCGAAGGACTTCCGCTACGGACCGAGTCACGTGCTGGGCACCCCGATGTTCTGCCTCTACGAGGCGCCCTCGTACCGATCCGCCCGCTGGGATCCCGAGATCGACCGCTGCTTCTACACGATGGTCGGCTTCGACGGTCCCGACGACACCGCCCGCTACATCCGTGACGCCTACATGGGACGTCTGCCGAAGCCGGCGGCCGGAACGTGGGTGAACTCGCTGTGGGACCGCTCGCAGGCACCACCGGGCCGGCATGCTGCGAGCGGCTGGTACTTCTTCCCGCCGGCCTCGGCGCTGTCGGCCGAGGAGTGGGACGACGTGCGCGAGACGTTCAACGAGCGACTCCTCGACGAGTGGGTGAAGGCGGCGCCGAACATGACCCGCGACAACGTGATCGCCCACCGGCTCTACACACCGGACCAGATGGAGCGGAAGAACATGATGTTGGAGGGCGACTTCTCCAACGGCGAGTTCGTCCCGGACCAGATGGGCGTCAACCGTCCGTTCCCCGAGGCGTCCAACTACCGCACCGAGATCGAGGGCCTGTACCTGTGCGGCCCGTCCGCCTTCCCCGGCGGCGGCGTGCACGCGGCCTGCGGCTACAACGCCTACAAGGCGATGGCCGAGGACCTGGATCTGCCCAGCCCCATCGCCAACGGGAGGTCGTACTGATGGCCGCCACAGCGGGAACGGAGTCGGCCCATGCGCACTGACTACGACGCCATCATCATCGGGGGCGGTCACAACGGCCTCACCCTCGGCAGCTACCTGGCACGCAGCGGCCTCGACGTGGTCGTGCTGGAGCGCCGCCACGAGGAGGGCGGCGGCCTGTGCACCGAGGAGCTGACGCTCCCCGGGTTCCTGCACAACGTGCACGCCAACTACCACACCTTCGTCGACCTCGCCCCACCGGTGACCGACCTCGAGGTCCGCTCCCACGGCGTCGAGTACATCCGGCCCGAGGTGCAGATGGCGTCGATCTACGACGACGGCACCGCGCTCGTCGTGCACCGCGAGCTCGACAGGACGTGCGAGTCGATCGCCCGCTTCTCAGAGGAGGACGCCGAGACGTTCCGGCGTCTCAACACCGAGGCGCACGGATACGTCGACCTGCTGCTCGGCACGCTCATGTACCAGCCGCCGATGTCGGTCAAGGAGCTGACCAAGGCGCTCGCTATGTTCGGCGTGGAGGGTCGCTCGGAGTTCCTCGGCGTCAAGCTGCGGCGCGAGACGATCAACGAGTTCCTCGACCAGCACTTCACCCACCCGAAGGTCAAGGCGCACCTCGCGTTCCACGGCGCTGTCTGCGGGTACACGAACGACATCCCGGGGCTCGCGATCGGCTTCCCGCTGCTGATCGGCAAGATCGACAACTGGCACATCTGCGTCGGCGGGTCGCACCGACTCGCGCACGGGCTGTGGCGCGACCTCGCCCAGCACGGCGGCACGATGATCTCCGACGCCGAGGTGGACCACATCGTCGTCGAGGACGGCCGGGCCGTCGGGGTGACACTCGCCTCGGGCGAGCAGCTCTCGGCCCGCAAGCTCGTCGCGTCCACCCTGGACGTCGAGCAGACGTTCCTGCGCCTGATCGATCCCGACGTCGTCGCCGAGGAGCTGCGCACGCGGGTCGCGAACGACGTGAAGCACAAGGACTGGACGCTGTTCTCGGTGCACCTCGCGATGTCCGCCGCGCCCGAGTACGCGGCTGCCGAGTTCGACCCGGACGTGAACCGGGCGTGGGTGGTCAACCTCGGCTACGCCTCGACCGACGACCTGAACGCCGAGTGGCAGCGGATCCGCCGGGGCGAGCTGCCCGACCCGCGCCCGAACGCAGCGGTCAACTCGCTGTACGACCCGACCGACGCGCCGCCCGGCCACTACACGGGTCTGCTGCGGCAGTTCGCGCCGTTCTCGCTGGCCGGCACCGGACCGGGCGGCTGGGAGCAGGCGGCGCGCTGGTACGGGCACCGCTGCATCGAGGCCTGGCGTCGGTACGCACCGAACCTGACCGACGACGTGATCCTCGACTGGGCGCCGTTCACGCCGCTCGAGATCTCCCAGAAGATGATCAACATGGTCGGCGGTGACTGGATGATGGGCGAGGTCTCGCTCGACAACATGCTCGACCAACGGCCGCTGCCCGAGCTCGGCCAGTACCGCACCCCGGTCGAGGGCCTCTACATGGCTGGATCGACCCAGCACCCGCACGGCTACATCACGTTCGGGCCCGCCTACAACGCGTTGCAGATCATCGCGGAGGACATCGGGCTCGACCCATGGTGGAGGAAGATCTGACATGCATGCCGAGACGAGTCCTCCCGTCCACCCGTCGGTGCGACTGGTCGCCGGAGACGACGCCTCCGGCATGGCGACGATGCTGGGAGAGGTCCTCGCCGACAACATGCGCGACTACCCGGGCAGGGCGCGGGCCGCACAGCTCGTGCGGGGTCCGGTCGTGATGACCGCATCGGACCGCGATCGCTCCGTGACAGTGCACTTCGGCGGCGACGAGATCAGCATCGCCGAGGGCACCGTCGACGGCGCCCCCTGCATCTTCGGTCCGTGGCTCGACCTCGCACAGCTCTGCAGCGGACAGCTCTCGCCGTTGCAGGCCGTTCGCGAGAAGCGCCTCGAGATCAGCCACATGCGTCGCATCGACCTGCTGGCCGCAGCCGGTTACGTGCTGTCGGTCCCGGCGTCGTACTACGGCGAGACGTCGAAGTTCCTGCAACGCAAGGTCGTGATCCCGGTGGCCGCGATCGTCGTCGTCCTCGTCGTCGTGGCCATGATGCTGGTCCTCGCACGCTCCCGTCGGGTCACGGACCGAGCGGGCTGAGATCGCAGTCTGGATCCACCGTCGGGGTAGTTGTCGGGGGGTGGGCGTGTCCGCGGAAAGTGCCTCCAGGACTGGGAGGATGACGGTGTTCTACGTCGTCACGACATCCCGACCGGGAGGCACTTCCGGTGAGCCCATCATCGCGCAGGTTGGACCGGATCGAGGCGACCTTCGATAACCCTGCGGTGGTACCGAACGCCGGCTCGTTGCTGGTCGCGACGTTGATCTCCCGGCTGGCTCTGGAAGACGGCGCCGGACTCGAGCACTGGCCCTCCGGTCACTTCTTCGCGAACGGCGCGTGGCTCGCCGCAGCCGTCCTCTGTCCTCGCTCACGACCTGCTGCGCTGGACCGACCACCTCGGAGACCCCACACCCGAACGATCCCGCTGGAACCACCACACCATG
>CAYSCB010000302.1:0-3941 GCA_964429335.1 uncultured Aquihabitans sp. | reverse complement strand
ACTGGCTCAACCCCGAGCCGCGGGCCTACTGGGACACCGGCGACTCGATCGTCGGGGAGTACTGGGTGCACTGCGACGGCACGTTCGAGTGCCGCAACCTGCGCCAGCTCGAACGCTTCGTCGACCACCTCGTGTGACCCGGTTGGTTCGTCGGCGAGCCTGCCCGATCAGGGCAGGTGGGCGATCGCGTCGTCGAACACGCGGAAGAGCGCCGGGCCACCCTTGTCCTCCCGGGCGAGCACACCGAAGCGCCGACATCTGGCCAGGACGTCTCGGGCCTCCCGTCCGGGCCAGGGTCGGGGGAGGAGCTCGGGTGGTAGCAGCGGATCCGACTCGAAGCACTCGTTGAACGAGATCGCTATGTGCAGTGCGCCGGGAAGGAAGTCACGTTCGCGAAGGCGTTCGTGGCGTCGACGCATCTCCTCGAGTGCTGCCGGCACGTCACGGTAGGTCCGGATGAACTCGTCGTAGCGGCGGGCGACCTCGTCGAGGGGCCAGAGCCGTTCGACAAGCACCCGCGGGTTGGTCTCGCCACCCAGCTCCAGGTCGTCGGTCGTCATCGTGGTGACGTGCTCGTCGATGCCGAGCCGCTTCGACTCGTCCACGACATCGGTCGTCCACGGGTGCGGTGACACGTAGAGCCCTGGCTGGATCGACGCGCCGCCGAGCCGACGGAGGTGATCGCGGAAGGCATCCCGAGCGGACCGTCCGGACTCGGGGATCGCGAACGCGACGAGTCGCCAGCGTCGGTCCCATCCGCGGCCGGCGGCGTCCTGTGCGTACGCCGTGCGATGACGTTGGAGGTTCACCTCCAGGATCGCCTTGCCGGCCGGCGTCGCTTCGAACACCGCGTCGCGGCCCTCGCCTCGGCGTTCGAAGAGCCCGTCGGTGATGAGCCGACGCATGCAGGATCGGACGGTCTCGTCGGAGATCCCGCACTCTGCCGCGACCGGGTAGAGATCGGTCGCATGGACCGATCCGTCACGGTGAGCGAGACCGAGGACCATCAATCGGGTCGTGACAGCGCCATCTGACGGGTCGACGGGAAGTCCCCGTTCCCTGCCGGAGGCTCCGGTCGTCTGAGCGTCGGTCGTTTCGGACACGACCGACAGCGTGTCGGTCGATGTTGCCACGTGTCAATCGGGCCGGGCCGTACCATCGGAGCGGTGAATGCACGGTCCGCCAGGGGTTGGACGGGGCTCATCGCCGGCATGGGACTCGTCCTGCTCGTGGCCTGTTCGACCGACGGCGAGTCGATCGGGACTCGACGACTGGAGGGTGACGAGCCCGGGACCCACCGCCTCGACGACTTCCCGCTGGCGTCCCGGTCAGATGCGGCGTTCGTCTGGACCGGGGAGCAGCTGTTCGTGTGGGGTGGTCTCACGACGGACGATCCCTCCGTGGGTCGGCGGAGCCTCGGGGACGGCGCTGTGCTGGACGCGGAGTCCGAGTGGAGACGACTGCCGGATTCGCCGTATCCACATGGCCTGTACGGCTCGACCGGGGCATGGGACGGCACCGAGGTCATCGTCATCGGCAGCGATTGCGACGAATCCGTTCCGCCGGACACCACGGGGGAGCCTCCTCGATGCACGGCACCGGCCGCCGTCGCGTGGAACCCGCGGACGGATCGATGGCGGCGGCTCGCTGCCCCGCCGATACCGGTGGACCTCGAGTCGGGGGAGGCCGTGATCCGCTGGAGAGCCGCAGCAGTCGGTGCAGGTGGCGCTGCGTTGTTCGTGGATCAGAAGTCGGGAACGACGCTCTCGTGGAATCGGCGCTCGGGTCGGTGGGTGACCGTTCCGTCGCCGGTCGGCGGCCAGCTCGCTGCGTGCGCGGATCCGACCGAGTCGTGGGTCGTGGCGATGGCGGCGCCATACGGAGCGACGCCGTCGGGCGATCACCGACTCCGTACGATCCGACCGGCTTCGGATGGGGTGCCGGTGTGGTCCGATGGCACCGAGACGCAGGTGCAACCGGATGTCCAGAGCTGTGGCGCCGGTCATGTGATGGGCAACGCCGGCCTCCAGGTGATGCTCGTCGACGTTGTGACCGGTACCTCCACACCAGTTGCCGCGGCCGATGCCGTCAATCCCGCTCAGCCCTCGCTCGTGACCTCCGCATCGCTGGTCGGTGCGTGGCTGTTCACGGCGAGCTCGACGCCACAAGCACCCCCGTCGACGACCACGATCCCGTTGGAGCAGGCGAGTCGGGCCTCCTCGACGACACTCGAACCAGCGGTCGGCCGGCGACGACCGGAATGGTCGGCACGGCTCGTTCCCGACGGCGTGCCGACACCGGTCAAGGGCACGGACTTCAACCTGTTCGTCTGGGCCGGAACCACGGTGGCGACCGATGACGGACTCATCTCGTGTGATCTCCGGCATGACCGATCATGTGTCGCGTGGGTCGGTCCGGTCGATGCTCGACCGCGTCGATGACAGTCAGGCGGTGTCTCCCTCCGTTGCACGATGACGCTCTCGGTGACAAGACGCGCACCTCACCTCGAGTTCGTCGACCACGGTCCGGTGTGTGAGAGCGAACGGTGGGTTGTGGTCGTACTCGAGCAGATCGGAGCTCCCACAGTCCACGCATCGTGTGCCGTGACGCTCGTCGACAACGCGGCGCTGGCGCCGGGTCGGGAGCCGACGTCGATGAGTCGCGTCGATCGGCTTTCCGTCGATGTCGTGGATGAGGGCGCTGATGAACGAGTCGTCGATGAGCGAGGCGACCGCATGTGACGAGACCGGTGTTCCGTCCTGCATGCTGCAGCCGTCCGGGCGAACGTGGAGCACGATCTCGCGTTCGACGGTCGTGGTGGAACCCGTGGTGAGGATCTGATGCAGGCACCGAGCGCGTTGTCCTGCGAGTGAGCGGCGCCGGGCAGCACCCGTGAGTCCGTTGAAGCCGGCGCCCAATCGGACCTGACCGTCGACCAAGGCGAGGATCTCAGCCATCTGATGTGGTGGGAGGACGAGCGTCATGACGCTCATGCCGTCGACCTCTAGCCGGACCGACATCCGGGTCTCCCGTTCGTGGCGTTCATCCTGTTGCTCGGGGGTCTCGTTGCTCTGCACCCATCCCGCAAGGGTCCGGGGAAGGTCGTTGATCGCGGTGCGGATCGACAGGTCGACGATCTCGCGTGCCCGGTCGGGATGCTGTGGTGTGATCCGGGTGACCGCGCGCGCTGCGGAGTAGGAGAGGCGGCCGTCACTGAAGGCCGCGAGCGCAGCGGGGCACCTCGAGAGCTCGTGGGACACTCGGAGCCAGTCGCGGGCGGTGCTCCGTGCGATGCCGTGGCGATCGGCGAGCCAGGTCGCGCATGAGTCCGCGCCGTCGAACGCCCACTCGCCTGAGTTGTCGAACTCGGCGAGGAGGACGATGAGCTCCACCTGGACCTGGCTGAACGAGCGAAGCGCCTGTTCGACCCGCCAGCGGAGTCGACCGGTCTCGATGACCTCACATGGTGGAGTTGAGTCGGGATGTGGTTCCGGAGCGTTGTCTGGACGAGGTTCGGCAGCCATGGATGCTCCCTCGGATCTCACGGGGCCAGGGGTGGTGGCCGGTAATCGGACGGGGGAGCCGGTTGCTCCGAGTTCGCATCAACGATCTGCGATGGGTGATCGACACGCTACCGCCGACCCCGGACAGTCACGTAGAGCGGCTGATGGAGTCACGGAGAGTGGTGAGAACGCGTCAGCTGACGCGTTCTCACCATCCTGAGGAGGGGTTGTCACGCCCGCGACTCGGGCGGTGGCATCACGCCCGGAGCAGCTCCGCGACCCGGAACGCGAGGTCGAGGGACTGGCGGCCGTTGAGCCGCGGATCGCACATCGATTCATACCGGAGCCCGAGGTCGTCGTCGACCAGCTCCTCGGCGCCGCCGAGGCACTCGGTGACGTCGTCGCCGGTCAGCTCCACGTGCACCCCGCCGGGCCAGG
>CAYSCB010000301.1:0-3942 GCA_964429335.1 uncultured Aquihabitans sp. | reverse complement strand
ACCTTCCGCGGACACGCCCAACCCCCAACAGCTACCCCGACGGTGGATCCAGGCTGAGACCCGACACCCGATGGTCCGGCTCAGCGGAGCGTGTAGCTGATCGGCAGGTGCTTCACGCCGCTCACGAAGTGCGTCGCCGACCATTCGGGCTCACCGGCGAGCTCGATGGTGTCGACCCGCTCGAGCACCTTGGTGAGCATCGTGCGGACCTCACGTCGGGCGACCTGGGAGCCGAGGCAGTAGTGCATGCCGAGCCCGAACGCCAGGTTGCGATCCGCGTCGTAGCGGGTGATGTCGAAGGTCATCGGATCGACGAACACATCCTCGTCGCGGTTGGCGGACGGGTAGCTCGTGAGCACAGCGTCGCCCGCAGCGATCGGCACCCCACCGATGTCGGTGTCCTCCTGGGCCCAGCGCATGAAGCTGCGCACGGGGCTGGTCCACCGGATCGCCTCCTCCGCAGCGTTGCCGGCGATCGACGGGTCGGACTGCAGCGCCCGGAGCTGGTCGGGATGGCGGAGGATCTGCTCGAGGCCGCCGGAGAGCGCGAACGACGTCGTGTCGTGCCCTGCGGTCGCGACGATGATGTAGTACCAGAGCCGCTCGCGCTCCCCCATCGGTTCACCGTCGACGGTGCCGTTCGCGATCACGGTGGCGAGGTCGTCGGTCGGCTCGGCGCGCCTGGCTGCGGCCAACGCGTCGAAGTACTCCTCGAAGGTGTTGATCGTCGAGGTGATGAGCGCCAACGGGTCCGAGAAGTCACCGAGGTACTCGGGATCGGCGGCGCCGAACAGCCCCTGGGTGAGTGACAGCATCAGCGGCTCGTCACTCGGCGGAACACCGAAGATGCTCATGATCACCCGGATCGTGAACGGCACCGCGATGTCCGCGGCGAAGTCGCAGGTCCCTCCCATCTCCTCGAGCTTGCGGACGTAGTCGTCCGCGATCGCGTCGATCGCCGGCTGCAGGCGGCGGACCGCGGCGGGCGTGAACCAGTCGTTGGTTACCTGGCGCAGCTTGTTGTGGATGTCACCGTGGAGATGCACGAGCGTCCGGGGCAGCTCGATCCCGAACGCCTGCAGCATGTCGTACTGGAGGTCCGGGCCCGGCGCCGACTTCTCCGTGTTGAAGAAGACGTCGCTGCGACGGGACACGTCGAAGACATCGGCGTGCTTCGTGATCGCCCAGAACGGCTGCCATCCCTCCGCCTCGACGCGGAGCACCGGTGACTCCTGCCGGAGCTCGGCGGCCACCGCGTGCCAGGACTCCATGTCGGTGAACGCCTCCGGGGTGATGAAGATCAACCCCCGCGGGTCGGTTCCAGCGGATGCCGGATCGGTGACGACGCTCATCGGACCTCCTGATCGTCCTGGTGGGTGCGGCGTGCAAACTAACCGTCGAGCCGATGCCCCGCTCGATCCGATGCTCGTTCCGTACCCGGCTCACTGCGCGCCCGCATCGGGTGTGCGACGACCCGAGTTCAGTAGGGTCCTGTCCCACCGGTGATCGAGGGAGGCTGCGGTGAACGAGGACCGGTCACGATCGGATGCCACGGTCAGCATCGAGATCCCTGCCGAGGTCCGATACGTGGCACTGGTTCGGGTGGCCGCCGTCGGCATCGCCATGGACCTCGACCCGGTGATGGACGACATCGAGGATCTGCGTGTCGCGGTCAACGAGCTCGTCGGCCTGCTCATCGAGGCGGCTGACGGAGGCCACGTGCACCTGCGCCTGTGGTGCGACCGCCGCACGGTGCACGTCGACGGGCGCTGCACCGACGACGCCGGCACCGTCGTTCCCGACGAGCTCACGCGCCGCATCCTCGACGCAACCGTCGACGGCTACGAGATCGCAGACGGAGCGTTCCGCATGCACAAGCTGATGTCAGCGGTCTGAGCCTCCGCGATCCCTGTTCCCGACGTGGCCGACCACCCGAACCCCGACGACGGCGAGGCGGAGCTCTTCCGCCGTTTCGTCGCCACGGGTGACCGGGAGCTGCGCAACGAGCTCGTCGAGGCGCACATGGGTCTCGCCCACCACGTGGCCGCCCGCTACCGCCGGAGCGGCATCGAGGACGACGACCTGAACCAGGTGGCGTTCCTCGGGCTCGTCAAGGCGGTCGACCGCTTCGATCCCGACCGGGGCGTCGCGTTCTCGACGTTCGCCGGACGCACGATCGAAGGGGAGCTGAAGCGCCACTTCCGTGACCTGACCTGGTCGTTGCGTGTTCCACGATCGGTGAAGGACCTCCATGTCGCGGTGCGGCGCGCATCGGAGGAGCTGGAACAGCGGCTGTCACGCTCCCCGACGCTCCGGGAGCTCGCGGACCACCTCGGGGTGGACGTCGAGGACGTCGTCGGAGCGGTCGCCGCCGGTTCGGCACGTCGGGCGGGCAGCCTCGATCCGGCCGACGACGACGTGGCGTCCGACCACGTCTCGGCCCTCGGTCTGCCGACTGGGACCACCTCGGTCGACGACCGGGACGAGGTGGAGCGCCTGCTCACGGTGCTCGGACCACGCGAACAGGAGATCGTCCGGCTGCGCTTCTACGAACGGCTGAGCCAGGACCAGATCGCGGAACGCGTGGGGTTGTCGCAGATGCACGTGTCGCGCCTATTGCGCCAGAGCTTCGCCCGCATGCGCTCCACGACACCGCAGACCGTGGAGGACCGACGGAACGAGGGGTGACCGACGAGGCGGGACCTCTGGTGGCGGGACCTCTGGTGGCGGGACCTCAGGCGACGAGCTCGGAGCGGATCTGCTCGAGGCTGCCCCGCAGCAGTCGTGACACGTACGACTGCGACAGCCCCAGCGCAGCGGCGATCTCCGGCTGACTCAGCCCGTCGCTGTAGCAGAGACGCAGCACGAGCCGTTGACGATCATCCAGCGTGGAGACCGCACGTCGCAGGATCATCCGATCCTCGACCGTGTCGTACCCCACGTCGGGAACCCCGAGGGTCCGCGACGGCGACGAGTGCTCCTCGCCGTCGGGTCCCGGAGCGTCGATACCGGTCGCGGTGCGCGCCCGGCCCGCCTCCATCGCGTCGCGGACGCGGTCCACCTCGGTGGCGAGCTCGCCGGCGATCTCCTGGATCGTCGGTGGGCGACCGAGCCGCTGGGACAGCTCCTCGGAGGACCGCTGCACCTGGAGGTAGAGCTCCTGTGAGCGTCGGGGAGGGCGGACGGTCCACGCTCGGTCGCGGAGGTAGCGCTTGAGCTCTCCTTCGATCGTCCGGGACGCGAACGTCCGGAAGGTCACCCCGAGCGATGAGTCGAAGCGATCGACGGCGCGGATCATCGCGACGAGTGCCGTCTGTCGGAGGTCCTCGGCGGACACCCCGACGGCGTGTGAGAAGCGGTTCACCTGGTGATCGGCGACGTCCAGCCGGGACTCGATCACCCGATTGCGGATCCGTCGGTCGCCTGTCCGCTGGTACTCGTCGATCAACGTGGCGACGTCCGCCGGGGTCAGACCTCCGTCGGCCGCCCCGCGGGCGCGTCGACCCGACCGGAGTCCCCGCTGGCCCGTCCCGTCGACGGTCCGGGGGGCACTCACCGCTGCATCGCGCACATGTGGGTCCATACCCGACCCCACGATGGGTTCAAACACGACCACCCAGGTGACGCAGCCCTCACCGTCTGTCGATCGGAGACCCGGAGCGAAGGCGGGGACATCTGAGGCCTGCGGTGCCGTTAGCGTTCCACCCAGCGTGCCCACAGAGCCCACCGTCCTCCGCTCGGTGTCCGCCGACACCTCGCCGTCACCCCGTCGGATGACGTGGGTCGTCATCCTCGTCGCGCTCCTCGCCGGATCGATCGCCGCGGCGGTGGTGTGGAGGATCGCCGAGAGCGCCGCGGTGGATCGCCGACTCGCTGCCGTCGACAACGTCGCCGACGCCGTGAAGCGCGGAGCGAACGGCATGGTCGTCACGCTGAGCGGCA
>CAYSCB010000300.1:0-3953 GCA_964429335.1 uncultured Aquihabitans sp. | reverse complement strand
CGATCTCTTCAGCCGCCGGATCCGACGCGACGGGGGCGATCCGCTGTCGGTCGAGAACGCGACGGACGAGTCCGACGACCGCCGGGTAGACGCGTTCGAACAGCAGGTCGAACTCGCCCCGCGCCGCTTCCGACGATGTCGCAGCCGCGGTGTCGTCACCTCTGTCCGTGTGCAGCACTGACCAGCATCATCGCACCATCGGGTGTCCCACGAAGCGACCCTCGGCGATCGGAGCGCATCGCCGCACCGGTACCGTGATCCGATGGTCACCCGCAGGATCCGCTATCGAACTGGCGACGACCTGCTCGACCAGCGGATCGAGGAGCTCATCGCCGAAGCCGCCATCACCAGGGACCAGGACCTGTACTTCGAGCTGTTGACCTCGGTGCTGCGGATGGGTCGCGAAGGCCTCGACCGCGGCGACCTGAAGATCGCGAACTCGACGCTCAAGGAGATGCGGTACGCGTTCGGCGTCTTCGCCCCGTACCGGCAGACGCGCAAGCTCGCAATCTTCGGCTCTGCACGGACCGGCGTCGACGAACCGGCGTACCTCGCTGCGCGTGCCGTGGGCGCCGAGATCGCCATGGAGGGCTGGATGGTGATCACCGGTGGCGGCCCCGGGATCATGACCGCCGGCATCGAGGGCGCCGGCGCCGACAACAGCTTCGCCGTCAGCATCGTCTTGCCGTTCGAGCCCTCCGGTGGCGCTGCGCTCGTCGGCGACGGCCGTTCCGTCAACTTCCGGTACTTCTTCAACCGGAAGCTCACCTTCATGAAGGAGGCCTCGGCCTACGTCCTGTTCCCCGGCGGCTTCGGCACGATGGACGAGACGTTCGAGTTGCTGACCCTGCTGCAGACCGGCCGCGAATCACCCGCGCCGATCGTGCTGTTCGAACCCGATGGTGATGCCTACTGGCGGAGCTTCCGCCACTTCCTCGACGTCGAGCTGCTCGACGCGGGGTTGATCCGACGCGAAGACCTCGACCTGTTCCACATCACGAACGACGTGACCGACGCCGTGCAGCACGTCACGAGCTTCTACCGCGTCTACGACTCGCTCCGCTACGTCGGCGGGCGCCTCGTCCTCAGGCTGCGACAGGAGCCGACCGACGACCAGATCGAACTGCTCAACGAGCGCTATGCCGACATCATCGCCTCGGGACGCG
The DNA here is from genome assembly GCA_964429335.1 of uncultured Aquihabitans sp. GTDB lineage: Bacteria > Actinomycetota > Acidimicrobiia > Acidimicrobiales > Microtrichaceae > Dermatobacter. The sequence continues at coordinate 2,787 of CAYSCB010000300.1, read as the reverse complement.
TCGAACGGACGGTCGCGTCCGATGCGGAGATCGCGGACGACGACGCGCTCACGCTGCATCGACTGCAGTTCCGCTTCACCAACGACTCCTACGCCCGCCTGCACGCGATGATCCGGACGATCAACACGTTCTGAGTTGCGTCACGTCCCGTCGGGCTCCTCGAGCAGGTGCACGGCCTTGTCGACCGCCCGACGTGCCCGGGTGAGACGACGTTCGTCGACCGGGAGCTCCGCACCACCGGCGTCGATCGACTCGCGGAGCCGTGTGATCGCGAGGTCGGCCAACTCCTCGGAGATCGTCTCCAGCCGCGCCCTGATGTCCTCGAACTCTCCAGCCATGCACACTGACTAGCACCCGCCCCCGACACCAGGCCGGTGACGGCCGTCGGGCGCACACCTCGGTAGTGTCCCGGCGTGGATCAGACCGCACGCCAGTGGGTGAGCTTCGAACACGACGGCGACACCTGGATGTTCGACGCGACGTTCCTGATGAGCGCCTACCGGTGCATTTTCAATGACGGCTGCCGTGGGGTCCTCGAGGAGGACGCCACCGACCTCGGTCACGGGTGCTGCTCGTTCGGAGCGCACTTCGCCGACAAGGCAGACCGGGTCCGGGTGCGTCGGCTCGTCGGCCGGCTCACCGACGACCAGTGGCAGCTCCGACGCGAAGCCAGGACCGCCGGCGGCCCGATCCTGCGCAACGAGGACGGCGACTGGGTCACCGCCGTGCACGACGGCGCCTGCATCCTGTTGAACCGGACCGACTTCCACCGTGGTGCCGGCTGTGCGCTGCACATCGCGGCGCTCGACGCCGGCGAGCGTCCGATGGACTGGAAGCCGGAGGTCTGCTGGCAGGTGCCGTTGCGCCTCGAGTTCCACACCGACGAGGTCGGCCACACCACCCACACGCTGCGTGAGTGGCACCGCCGCGACTGGGGGGAGGGCGGAGCGGACTTCCACTGGTGGTGCACCGAGGCGCCCGAGGCGTTCACCGCCCACGAGCCGCTCGTCACCACCTGCCGCGACGACATCGTCGGACTGGTCGGCGAGGAGGTGTATCTCCGCCTGCGCGAACATCTCGGCGTGGACGACGGTCCCGCCGCCTCGGTCACCTGGTTGCCGCATCCGACGCTGCGGCAGTTCTCAAGGAGTGGCCGGAGCCGGTCGATTCCTGCGATGTGACGACGTTCTCCGCACATGAACTGACCCGGGTCGCCGAAGAGGAGGGGATGATCTTCCCTCCCTACGTCGTCGACCAGCTGGTCGCCTCGCTCGACGCCGGCAAGCACGTGATCCTCACCGGACCGCCGGGTACCGGCAAGACCACCCTCGCCTACCTCGCCGCCGAGCTCGGTCGACACGCGATGCTGTGCACCGGCTACCAGCCGACGACCGCGACCTCCGAGTGGACCACGTTCGAGACCATCGGCGGGCTCCAGCCGACACCGGAAGGCCTGATCTTCCGGCCCGGGCTGTTCGTCGAGGCGATCGAGAGCGGCAAGTGGCTCGTGATCGACGAGCTCAACCGCTCCAACTTCGACCGGGCCTTCGGCCAGCTCTTCACGGTGCTGTCCGGCTCTGCGGTGGTCCTCCCGTTCCGCCGCAGCGGTCAGGTACGTCCGATCTCTCTCGTCCCCCACGGTGTCGAACCGCCCGGTGAGACCGACCCCATCCGCCTACCGGCGTCATGGCGCATCATCGCGACGATGAACGCGCTCGACAAGCACCTGCTGTTCGACATGTCGTACGCGCTGATGCGGCGGTTCGCGTTCATCGAGGTCACCCCTCCGCCGGACTGGGCCTATGACCGTCTGCTGGAGGGCGACGGCGAGCTGGTCAAGCGGCTCCTGCCGTTGCGGCGGCTCAACAACCTCGGACCGGCGATCTACGTCGACGCCGTCCGCTACGTCGCCCGGCGTCGCCGGGACGACATCACCGAGTCCCGGATGCTGTTCGAGGTGTTCTACGCGTTCTTCCTCCCGCAGTTCGAGGGGATCGACGAGCACACAGCGGTGAACCTCCATCGGACCGTTTCGAAGCACCTGGATCCTCCGGAGCAGCAGGAGGCCCGGCGGGTGATCGCCGAACTGCTCGGCGAGGAGCTGGTGGGTTGACCGTGCAGGACTCCGGGGAGCCGACGAGCACCGCAGGAGCCACGAGCGACCCCACCGAACAGCTGTGGTTGCGCCGCTCCCCGCGGTCCGCAGCGGTTCCCTCCGCTGCGGCGCTCACCGGCGTCGACACGCGGCTGCTGCGCCAGGCCACGGCGATCGCCGTCGCGTCATCACCGGAGGCCGCTGCGCTGCTCGAAGGCATGGAGTACCGGATCCGGACGCTTCCGACGACGGTCGAGACGTCGGCCGAGCGATGCGTCAACTCCGTGCGTGGACCCGTCATGTGGGCCGAGACGATCACCGCGCGGGCGAACGCGCTCGGCAACGACGACGTCTTCGTGTGCATGACGACCCGTCGCAGCTACGACCGGATCGAGAACCAACTGCTCCTCGACGCGCTCTCGTCGATCGCCGCGGCCGGACGTGCGCTCGACGGACCCCTCGGTGAACGCGTCGAGACCGACGACGCCGAGCGGATCCGCGCGGTGGCTCACCGGGCGGAGACGTGGTGCTCGGACAGCCGCTTCGCCGGCGTCCGGCCCGGCCGTCTCACCGGTCGGGCCGCCGCTCGGGTCCGTGGTGGGCATCGACGCGCAGCGATGGCCCCCGTGCTGGCGGTTCGCCGGCGGACGCTGGAGCCGTTCGCTCCGGCCGATCTGGTGGGATTGGGAGAT
>CAYSCB010000299.1:0-3959 GCA_964429335.1 uncultured Aquihabitans sp. | reverse complement strand
CCGAGCCGCCGCTGATCCGCTCGGCCGCCGAGTGGGATCGGGTGTCGACCTCGGCCTCGCCGAGCACACGATCGACGTATTGGATCGACGCCGGGTCCGACAGGCCCGCGTAGAACACCTTCGTCAGGTGGTTGGTGAGGATCGTGTCCGACGCCTTGCCGTAGGCGACCTCGATCTGCGCGAGCGACTGCCAGATCGTCACCAGCAACACCCCGAGCCCGGCGAGGGTCGAGGCGTACTCCGGCAACGATCGCAGCGGCGTGTTCCCGGCCTCGTCGATCACCACCAGCAGCGGCGGGTCGAGGGCCTTCCCGGTGGCGGCGACGTGTCGGTACGCCTGGTTGATGAGGTCGTTGAGCAGCCCACCGAACGCGGGGGCCAACCGACGCTGGTCCTCGATCGGCGAGCAGAGATACACCGTGTTGGACCCCGACAGCAGCCACGGCAGGTCGACCCCGATGAATCCGCTCTTCGCGTTCTTGCCCTTCGGTGACCGCGCTGACGCGGCCACACCGGGATCGGTCCAGGGCCAGATCACGGTCTGAGCTGTGGCGTAGATGGAAGAGCGAGTCCTCTCCTCCATCTCCCACACCGACACCAGGCCCTTGGCGACCTCGACCGCACCTCGGGAGACCGCTGCGTTGTTCGAGAGGTTCAACGAGTCGAGCGCGGCGCGGACCTCACCGGGGCCGAGCTCGCCAGGCCGGTCCTGGGTGAGCACCCACTCGCAGACCGCGTCCATGTCCCGATGGGCGTTGTGCGCAACGAACAGCAGGCCCGACAACAGGATCTCGGCCTGCGCCAACCAGAAGTCCATCCCGCCCTCGACGCCACCCCGAGGGGCGGCATCGCATAGCGCCCTCGCTGCCCGCTGCGCGCCCACGACGGTCCCGGCCTGTTGCAGAGGCGACCACAGGGCCGAGGTGCCTTTCGGTGTGGTCGATGACGTTGGGTCGTAGACGCGAACGTCGCCGAGGGTTGAGCGCCACCCCTGTGTTGTGGACAGCAGGTCGGCCTTGACCGACGACAGCACCGCGGGACCGTCCCACTCGAGGATGCCCGCGACAGCAGCAGTGGTCTTGCCCGACCTGGACGGTCCGACCAGCGCCACTGCACCGCGATCTCCCCGACGGGAGCGACGCGCCGACCTACCAGCTCGGCCCTGAGTTCGAGGCGGCGGCGACTCGGTGGCGACCAGGCGTCGGCCGAAGCGAGCAAGGATCAGCCGACCTGGCGTTGGACCCGACACAAGCAGCGGGTCAAGGTCTCGGCGCTTCGCGAACTTCGTCCTTCCATCGACGCCGAGGGGGCGACGCTTGGCGGTCCCCACCTTCGAACGGGTCAGCCACCGGACGACGAGCGCCACCGCGCCCCCGATGGCGATGGCCGCCAAGACGGTGCAGAGCCAGTAGAGCGGCGCACCCGGCAGGGCCTCGGCGTAGGGCTCGGCCCAGGCTTCAGCAGGCGCGCTCAAGTTCGCCGGAAGGCGCGGTGCAGCATCAGCAGCGGCGGCGAACGGCAGGTGCCCACCGCCCGAGACGGCGAGCGCCAGCCACGCGCCCGCCCACACCGCACCAACCAGCGCCAGCGCGATGCCGGCGACGATGATCACGAGCAGCTCGAAGCCGCCGACACCTTCGCGTTCCATACCCACGTAGGCCCCTCGGCGAGGCGAAACTTCGCGGGCGAGATCAGCCGTTGTGGATGAGTGTCATGAGGACGAATCGCGCGGCGCCTACCGCTGTCGGCCCGTGCGGAGGGGCTTGTCCGGCGCCGGGACTATCAGAGGCGCCGAGCCCCGTAGACGTCGATCACCTTCTGGCGTGAGCTGGCGTCCCTCAGGAGTGAGCTCGTTTCGAGCAGCGCCCGTCCCAAGTCCTTCATGGCCAAGGTGATGCTTGGCACCACCAACATCAGCGGGCCCATCGTTCCCAGCGGCGGGCGATGGTCTAGCGCGGCGTATGCCCCGTCGGAGGGGAGAGCGTCGAGGTAACCGGGTACGTCGGCGAACACGTACGGACCGTGGTGATGGCTGACGTGAAACGGGCGCCCGGCGCGTAGTGAAGAGCTGCGGTGCTTCCAGGTGTGGTTGATGAACGCCATCAGCGGCTCAGTTGTTGAGAGCTTGCGCTTGGTCGGCTTCCCAGTCTTCGCGGCGCCTCCGATGATGCGGAGGTCGGCGACGAGCTCCTCCCAGAGCAGGAACACGATGCCGTAGTAGCGGAAGACCATCTCTGCTTCGTCGCTGTCGTCGGTCCAAGCCGTGAGTTCCACGTGATCGCACCAGGTGCCGAACCGGAGGAGGTCATCAAGGGCCTGCAGGTGGGAGAGCACGTTGCAGTACGGGGCGACATGTGACGCCTCGCGGTATTGCTGCCAGACACACGGACGCCACTGACCGACGCGGGTTCTCGACCAACGGTCGAGCTCCGAGACCGCATTCTCTCGGATCGCCTCGAAGCAGACAGGCTCGTCCCTCATCCGACTTGAGGCTAGGTGCGCACGAGGCGCTCAGCGGTCCCGGTTCCGGCGTCGTGCCACGACGCTGGAGCCGCGCCAGTCGCCGGTTCGGGGTAGGCCCGCAGCCGGGCCTACCCAGCCCCTCGATCGGGCGTCGTCACCCCTGATTTCTTCCCGTGGCCGCGCGCCGACTCAGTCGGCGAGGAACTCGAGGTCGGGCTGCAAGCGAGCGTCGCGTTGGAACAGCGCCGCGTTGGCCGCTGGAACCCCTTGGAACGTGATGGCAGCACGGAGCCTGTTGAGGAAACGGTCGTAGGTCATGACCTCCACACGACTCTCCACTGCGATGGTCTGCCTAACCGCACTGGCGTTCTCGTTCAGGAGGTGCTCGCGTCCGACGATGAGGTAACCGTCAGCACGAGGACTGATGTCGTACAGACCAAGTCCGCCGGCCGACCGCGGGGATTGGGCCTTGTGCAGGTTGCGTTCGAGCCACGTACGCCAGTCCTGGATCTGAGCGAGCCCGATCCGTGCGTGTTTCTCCAGAAGGTTCTGCGACTTGACCGTTGTCGAAGATCGAGGCGTTTCAATCTCGACAAGCACCCAGCGGACGCCGTTGGAATCGGCGTCAGCAACGACGAAGTCGGGTACGTACTCGTCGCCGAGCCGGGGCTGGCCAACGACATACCGATCGGGTCCTCGGACGAGCGACGCCAGCAGTTCTGGATGGCCCTCCAAGAACGCCTGGATCGGCTTCTCGTCCTTCGCGGTTTCAATGGTGAGTTCAAGTTCATCGACTTGGTCGATCGTTGCTCCCACAGGGGTGTGGAAAGGCGCGAGGTCTCTGTGCTTCGCCAGGGACCACGTTCGTCCCGGCCGGCCGATCGAACGATTGAGGGCCGCCTGCCTCTTCGCCTCCGCGTTCACGCCCTGCCTTGAGGCTCGTAAGGCCATCTCGATGAGGTCGGGGTAGGCCCATCGCCCTCGCCCGTGAAACCACACGCGTCCGTGTCGGTCGACCGAGCTGACCATCTCCAGCCAGTCGTCGCCTCGGTCAGGTCGTCGGACAAGGTCGCCTGGTTCAGGCTTCAGCCGCTTCAGGTTCGCTGATCGGCGGCGCATCAGGAAGTACGACACCCACGCATGCAGTTCCTCGGCCGATCGCGGGGATGGGGTCTTCCGGCCGGAGGCACTGGCGAGATCTTCGAGCCATTCAAGTGCGCCATCCCCCTTGATCGGGCGAGGCTGCGTCTGCAGAGACTCTCCGAGCGCGTCTCGCAGGCGCGCCGCTGCCACCACGAAGGGGAGACCCCTCAACGACACGCCAGCAATCGCCGCAAGCTTCTGCTGCTCGGGTGTTGCGGTGCCGATGGCGCGATCGAGGTTCTGCACTGCCGCGAGCCAGGTCCCACCCGTCATGCCAAGACCATACGAGGCAGCAACGCCTTGGCTCTTCACGGTTCAGTGAGCCGGGCGTAGCATCAAGCTATGGATGCGAC
>CAYSCB010000298.1:0-3971 GCA_964429335.1 uncultured Aquihabitans sp. | reverse complement strand
ACTGTAAATCTGCCGGCGTATGCCTTCGGAGGTTCAAATCCTCCCCGGCCCACCAGATCGACGTTCCCTCCGGTTCGCGGGCCGGCACGGGACTGCCTACCTGCGGGCGGCGGCCTCTGGACCCGGGGCGGTCGAGGTGCAACCATGTCCGTGATGCACCCGACGGGGGTCGGGGACGGATGGGGGAGAGTGGCGTGGCTCGTTCCAGTTCGACGGTCGGTGCCGGGTTCCGGCGTGCACAGCCCTGCGGACGAGTGTCCGCACGAGGGTCCAAGCGCTTCGGTGTGACGTCCGCCCTGATCGCAGCGATGGTGGTGCTGGCGTTCGTCACCGGGGCGTGCACGGTGACGCCGCCGAGCCGACCGGGCGAGCTCCCCGTCCCCTACGGCATCCTCAGCGCGCTGCCCGGCACGCTCGATCCGGGCTCGCCGCCGCCGGGAGCGAACGACTTCGGATGCAGGAGCCGCGCCCATCCACGGCCGGTCGTCCTGGTGCACGGCACCTTCGCCAACCAGTCGAACAACTGGGCGAGCCTGTCGCCGCTGTTGAAGAACAACGGCTACTGCGTGTTCACGTTCAACTACGGCGCACCGGCGCTCGGCGGCTTCGCCTACGGGATGGGCCCGATCGAGCGCAGCGCCGCCGAGCTGGCCGTCTTCGTCGACCAGGTGATGCTCCGCACCGGGGCCGAGCAAGTCGACCTGGTCGGCCACTCCCAGGGCGGGATGATGCCCCGCTACTACCTGAACTTCCTCGGTGGTGGTCGCAGGGTCCACCACCTCGTCGCGCTGGCGCCGTCGAGCCACGGCACGACGTTCCTCGGTCTGGTCGACCTCTCCAGGTTCTTCGGCATCTCCGGTCTCGTCGACCGCTTGCTCGCCGGGTTCTGCGTCTCGTGCGTGCAGCAGGAGGCCGGATCCGACTTCGTCAAGAAGATGGCGTCGGTGCCCGACACGGTCCCGGGCGTCCACTACACTGTGATCGCCAGCCGCTACGACGAGATCGTCACACCGTACGAGTCGCAGTTCCTGTCCGGTCCCAACGTGCGCAACATCACGATCCAGGACGTCTGCGCGCTCGACAACGACGGGCATGCCGGTCTCGCCTGGGACCACATCGCGTTGAACGAGGTGCTCAACGCGCTCGACCCGGGGCGATCGGTGTCTGTGCCGTGCACGTTCATCCCGTTCGACTTCGGGGGTTGATCGGCGGGTTCACGTGCCGGCGCTCCCGGTGTGGCCCGGTGTCCCCGGTCTGACCGGACCGGCGCAGCCGTGCCGGCGTGAGCCGGCTCAGGTGCCGAGCAGCTCGCGGTAGGTCGCGTCGGTCTGTTCGTCGAACGCCACGAGGACGCACAACTCCACCGACCCGGGCTCCAGCGAGCGCAGCGTCGTGACGGCCACCTCGGCCGCTTCACGCGACGGGTAGCCGAAGATGCCCGTCGAGATCGCGGGGAACGCGATCGACGCGGCGCCGAGGTCGTCGGCGACCTCGACCGACCGCCGGTAGCAGGACGCGAGCAGCTCCGCCTCGCCGTCGGCGCCGCCGTGCCAGACGGGTCCGACGGCGTGGACGACCCACCTCGCTGGGAGGTCGTAGCCGTCCGTCACCCTGGCGTCACCGGTCGCACATCCGCCGATGGTTCGGCACTCCCGGGCCAGGCCCGGTCCGGCCGCACGGTGGATCGCGCCGCAGACACCGCCGCCGGGCAGCAGCGAGGTGTTGGCGGCGTTGACGATGGCGTCGACGTCGAGGGTGGTGATGTCGCCCCGTTCGACGACGATCCTCACCGGTGGTGCCTCACTGGTGGTGCCTCACTGGTGGTGGCTCATGGGTGTGCCCGGATCGTTCACAGCAGCCGTTCCATGACGATGACGTCGTGGAAGCGACCGAACTTCCGGCCGACCTCTCGCTCGATGCCGACCGCCTCGAACCCGTGGTCGACGTGCAGGTTGATCGATGCCTCGTGGCCGGCGACGATCCTTGCGAACATCGCGTGGAACCCGTGTGCGGTGGCGACGGTGACCAACTCGCCGAGCAGCGCGGAGCCGACGCTGGCGCCGCGGTGGTCGCGGTGCACGTAGACCGAGTCCTCGACAGAGGTCGAGTAGCCGGGACGGTCACGGAACGGTGACAGGGCACCGAAGCCGATCACGACGTCGGTGCTGCCGGCGGGCTCGACAGCGACGACCGTGGCGTGGACGCCGGAGCGGTCGGCGATCCAGCGACGCTGCTCCTCCTCGCTCCGTGGCGTCAGGTCGAACGTGACGTTCGAGGTGAGGACCTCGTGGTTGTAGATGTCGAGGATCGCCGGGGCATCCGCGGCGATCGCCCGTCGCAGCTTCACGTCGTCGACGTTACAGAACCGGCGCGCCACCCCGATTCTGGGGGCCCGAACCGACAGGATGTGTCGATTGCGACCCCCGTTTTCCGGTGCGGCGGGCCCAACCTGATTCTGGGGGCCCGAATCGACAGGATGTGTCGATTGCGACCCCTATGTTCCGGGGACGGCGGTGGTGGGGCGGACGATGGAGGTCGGCTCGATCACGCCGATCGCCCCGGTCATCGCCTCGATGTGCGCCCACTCCGACACGGCCGCCTGCTCGCTCAACAGGATGATCTGCTGGTGCTCGGAGCTGCGCACGAGCAGCTCCAGCATCGCCGGCAGCACCGCCTCGTCGAGCTGGCCGAACGTCTCGTCCAACAGGGCTGGGAAGCTCTCACGGCCCGGGCCGACGGTCCGCAGGAACTCCAGCCGGCTGACCACGGCGTGCGCTGCGGCGGCGGTGCGGTCGCCGGTCACGGCGTCGGTCGGGTGCAGGAACGGCTGCACGTCGCTGCGCAGCCGGGCCGCCCCGGTGATCTCGGAGCGGTTGGCGACCGCCCACGCGACGTCGACGTCACCGGCGAGCGCGTGCCAGCGCTGCGCAGCCATGCGGTGCTCCTCCGCGGCCCGGATCAGACGCTGACGACCGAGGTCCGAGCTGAGCAGGCTGTTGACACGCTGGAGGTGGAACCCCAGGTACGACTGCGCTCCCGCCTCGGCGAGTGCCGCCTCCTCGGCGATGCGGGCCCGCTCCAGGCGACGCCAGTAGAGGATCGACACCGCAACCGCCGCGATGGCGACGATCGCCAGCGGGACCACGGCGATCGCCCCGATCACCGCAGCGGCGGGCACCGAGATCAGCGCGGCGATCCCGGCGCTCAGGAACGTGAGGCGACGGACCTTCTCGCTCTCGGCCTGGGACCGCTCGAACTGCTCGTGGTGGTGCTCGATCCGCTCGATGACCTCGGCGTCCTCGACGCTGGAGCCGACCGCGTCGGCCTCCTCCTCCAGCCGTCGGTTCGCGATCACCAGGGCCTCCGCTGCGCTCCACAGCTCGTTCTGCTCGATGCGTGCGAGCTGCTGGATGTAGTGGCCGCGCTCGGTGGTCTCGGCCAGGTCCTGCGCGCTGAACCGCATCGTCCGCCGTGCCGTCCGCTGGTCGAGGCCGGCACGGTAGAGGAGGTCGATCGCCCCGGAGGCATCGGAGAACTGCTGGGTGACGTCCAGGCGCTGATCAACGTCGATCACCCGGTGCGGCGCACCCTCCGGACGGAAGATCGCGAACCGGTGCCCGTTGCCGGCCACGAGCTCGAGGTGGATGCCTGAACGGGAGCTGCCGAGTGCGCCGACGAACTCGCTGACGAGTCCGTCGCGCTCCATCTGCGACAGGCCGGTGATGACCGTCAGCCGCGGGTGGAGGTCGAAGGCGACCGAGCTGGATCCGTTCTCGATGACGAGTCGTTCGAACTGCACCATGCGGACATCGGCCAACCCGGCGCCGACCTTGAGCCGAACGGCCCAGTCGGTTGTGAGCGGGCGGCTTGCTGACTAGTCTCGTCGTCCGATCCGGCGGCCGGTCCGTCGGTGCACGCCTCCTTAGCTCAGTCGGCAGAGCGCTTCCATGGTAAGGAAGAGGTCGTCAGTT
>CAYSCB010000297.1:0-3989 GCA_964429335.1 uncultured Aquihabitans sp. | reverse complement strand
CGATCACGCGGGACGTCTCGGGCGAGGGCGTGCAGCAGGCCCTGCTGAAGATCCTCGAGGGCACGACGGCATCTGTGCCACCCCAGGGCGGGCGCAAGCATCCGCACCAGGAGTTCATCCAGATCGACACGACGAACATCCTGTTCATCTGCGGCGGAGCGTTCGCGGGCCTCGACAAGATCGTCGAACAGCGCATCGGTCGCAAGGGCGTCGGCTTCGGTGCGGAGATCCGATCCGTCAACGAACGTCGCGAGGGCGACCTGTTCGCGCAGGCGCTTCCCGAGGACCTGTTGAAGTTCGGCCTCATCCCCGAGTTCGTCGGCCGTCTCCCCGTGATGGGCGTCGTCGACAACCTGGACCGCGAGGCGCTCATCAAGATCCTCGTCGAACCGAAGAACGCGCTGGTCAAGCAGTACCGGAAGTTCTTCGAGATCGAGGACGTCGAGCTCGAGTTCACCGATGAGGCGCTCGCGGCGGTCGCCGATCAGGCGCTGGCGCGGGGCACAGGTGCCCGTGGCCTGCGCGCGATCCTCGAAGAGGTGCTGCTCGGGGTCATGTACGAGCTCCCCTCGCGCACCGACGTCAGCAAGGTCGTCGTGGATGGGGACTCCGTGCTCGAGAAGGTCAACCCGACCCTCGTGCCGCGGTCGGCCAAGCCCCGCTCCAGTCGCCCGCGCCGCGCCGCGTCCTGAACCCGAATCGTCATCGACGTCCCACCTCCGACCGGATGGGCATCCTCGAGAGCCTCGCCTGGCTCGACTCGCACCTCGATCACGAGTCGAAGTCGGTCGGTGTCGCGGCCGGCCACGTCGACGGGCTCGGCCTCGGGACGATGACCGAGCTCCTCGCGCTGCTCGGTGACCCACAACGAGAGGTGCCGGCGCTGCACGTCACCGGGACGAACGGGAAGGGCTCGGTCGCGGCGATGGTCGTCGGGCTGCTGATGGCCCACGGCCTCAGCGTCGGGAGCTACACGAGCCCACACCTCGAACGGATCAACGAGCGGCTGCGTCGTGATGGGGAGCCGGTCGATGACCGGACCCTGTCGGAGCTGCTCGACGGCCTGCGAGCCGTGGAGCAACTGCTCGGGACCCGTCCGACCTGGTTCGAGTTGCTCACCGCAGCCGCCTTCAGGTGGTTCGCGGAGGCGCCGGTCGATGTATCGGTCATCGAAGTCGGCCTCCTCGGCCGGTACGACGCGACGAACGTCGTCGACGGCCGCGTCGCGGTCGTCACGGGGGTGGCCGGGGATCACACGGACTTCGCTCCGGGATGGGAGCTCGCCGTCGCCGGAGAGAAAGCCGGGATCATCAGGCCGGAATCACCCGTCGTGTTGGGTCGGATGCCCCCGGAGCTGCGCGAGGTGTTCCGGGCGGAGGGTCCCGCCGCCGTGTGGGCCGAGGACGTCGACTTCGGGGTGTCGTCGATCCGTCCAGCGATCGGCGGGCGGATGATCGACATCGCCGGGATCCATGGTCGTTACGACGAGATCTTCGTGCCCCTCCACGGCGCGTTCCAGGCACACAACGCGGCGGTTGCCATCGCGTCCGTCGAGTCGTTCTTCGATCGGGCGCTCGATCCCGACGTCGTGCGCGACGGTCTCGCTCTCGTCCGACTCGAAGGTCGCGTCGAGGTGCTCTCGCACCAACCGCTGGTCGTGTTCGACGGTGCGCACAACCCTGACGCGCTCCGCGAGCTGGGCTCGACGATCGACGACGAGTTCGCCACCGTCGGCACGCGGATGCTGGTGCTGGGGATGCTCGCGGGCCGGGATCCGGATGCTGCCGTGGCTGCGGCGGCGTCGGTGCGCCCGGACCTCGTGATCTGCACGACCGCCGACCCCGACGACCGGGGTCTGGCGCCCGAACAGCTCGCTGCGGCGTGCGCCCGGCGGGGCATCACCCACGAGGTCGTCGTCCGTCCCGTCGAAGCCGTGACGCGAGCGGTCGCACACGCGCAGGAGGAGGACCTGGTCGTGGTCACCGGGAGCTTCCGCCTGGCCGGCCCCGCACGCTCCGCGGTCAGGGCAGCAGCGGGCTGACGTCCGCTCCCGGTGAGGGGTCGCTCAGGCGAGCCCGGGGAACCAGAGACCGATCTCCCGGGCGGCGGACTCGTCGCCATCGGACCCGTGGACGAGGTTCTCGTTGGTCGTGGTAGCGAAGTCGCCGCGGATCGATCCGGGTTGCGCGTCCTCGACCTTCGTCTTGCCGATGATCGTGCGCATCAGGTGCCAGGTGCCATCGCCGGGACCCTCGACGACGATCGCGACCACGGGACCGCGGGTCAGGAACGCGACCAGCTCGCCGAAGAACGGCTTGTCGCGGTGCTCGTCGCCGTGCGCCTCGGCGAGAGCGACGTCCGGGACGCGCATGTCCATGGCCACGATCCGCAGCCCCTTGCGTTCGATCCGCGACACGATCTCGCCGACCAGGCTCCGCTCGACGGCATCGGGCTTGCACATGATGAAGGTCCTGGTCACGGCACTCGCTCCTCGGTCCTGGGCCGTCGCGCGACGGCGGGGCGTCAGGGTAGGCAGTCGACCGAGATCGTCGCCATCCCACGGGCGAGCCTGAAGACCCGGACAGACCTGCGACAGGGGCCACTGGTCGTCGCGGAACGATCCCGGTAGGGTTCTGGGGTTCCCCTCGGAGTCCCAGAGGTCTTCCATGGCACGGTTCAACTCGTCGTTCCTCGGCCGCGACATGGCTGTGGATCTCGGCACGGCGAACACGCTCGTGTACGTCCGGGGAGAGGGCATCGTGTTGTGCGAGCCGTCGGTGGTGGCGGTCAACGCCCGTGACGGACGTGCTGTGGCCGTCGGCACCGAGGCCAAGCGGATGATCGGCAAGACCCCCGCACACATCCAGGCGATCCGACCCCTCAAGGACGGTGTGATCTCGGACTTCGAGGTGTGCGAGACGATGCTGCGCTTCTTCATCCAGCGCGTGCACAACAGCCGCTTCTCGAAGCCCCGCATGATCATCTGCGTGCCGTCAGGTGTGACGGGGGTGGAGCAGCGCGCGGTCCAGGACGCGGCCGAGTTCGCCGGTGCCCGCAAGCCCGCACGGATCATCGAGGAGCCGATGGCCGCAGCCATCGGTGCCGGCCTGCCGGTGCACGAGCCGACCGGCAACATGATCGTCGACATCGGCGGCGGGACGACCGAGGTCGCGATGATCTCGCTCGGCGGCGTGGTCACCAGCCAGTCCGTGCGCGTCGGCGGCGACGAGCTCGATGACGCGATCATCCAGTACATCAAGAAGGAGTACAGCCTCGCTCTCGGTGAGCGCACCGCCGAGGTCGTCAAGATGGAGCTCGGATCGGCGTGGGAGCTCGAACAGGAGCTGCAGGCCGAGATCCGGGGGCGTGACCTCGTCACCGGCCTTCCCAAGACGATCGTGACCTCGACCTACGAGATCCGCGAGGCGATCGAGGAGCCGGTGTCGTCGATCGTCGACGCCGTCAAGGTGACGCTGGACAAGACGCCGCCCGAGTTGGCCGCCGACGTGATGGAACGAGGCATCGTCCTCGCCGGTGGCGGTGCGCTGCTCAAGGGCCTGCCGACCCGTCTCGCACAGGAGACCGGGATGCCGATCCGCATCGCACCCAGGCCGTTGGAGGCCGTCGCGCTCGGTTCCGGCATGGCGCTCGAGGAGTTCCCGGCGCTCGAGCAGGCCGGGTTGTTCTCGTCGCACCGCGACTGACATCCGTGCCGTCAACCGAGACACGGCGTCGATCCCGGTACGTCCTCGCCGTCCTCACCCTGCTCGCCGTCACGCTGATCACGCTCGACGCGCGGGGTGTCGGCGTGTTCGACGGCATGCGCAACGTGGCCGGCGACGTCCTCGGTCCTGTCGGCGACGCGTTCGCGTGGGTGACCACACCGGTGCGCAACGCGTGGGGAGGGATCTCGGACTACGACGACCTGAAGACCGAGAACGAGAAGCTCCGCGACCGTGTGGCGAAACTCGAAGGTGACGCGGCGAAGG
>CAYSCB010000296.1:0-3989 GCA_964429335.1 uncultured Aquihabitans sp. | reverse complement strand
GCCCGGAACCGGCACCGTCGTCACGTCAGGTCGTAGACGGACGTCCTGTTCGACGACCCGCGCTTCACCGGCGGCGGTGACGCGCATCGTCACACGCACCGGCGCGGTGTCGCCATCGAGCCGCCGCAGCAGGACGTCACCGCCGCCGTCCATCTCGCGCCCCACGAGACGGAGGTCGGTCACGCCGCGGTAGTCGATGCCGACGGGTCGACGCACCAACCCACCGGCACGTTCGACCGCCTCGGCACCGAAGCGGTCGATGAGCTGCGAGCGCAGCGGACGGAGGTCGTACCAGACGAACGTCCCGTCGCGGCTCTGTCCCGCCGGCGTCCCGAGCACGCCGTCGAGCAGCTCCGCGGCACGGCTCCGGTCAGTGATCATGTGGTGCGTCCGTTGCACGAGCAGCGCGTCGTAGCCGACGGCTGCGATGGCGCGGACGAACTGGTCGACCGGTCGGCGACACCAGCTCAGCTGCCAATCCTCCCGTCCGCCGCGGAAGAACCCGGCGCTGAAGCGGAGCGCTCCCCCAGCCTGCACCGCCGGAGCGAGGAGCCGCTCCGAACCGGGATCGTCGGGGAAGCTGACCACGGGCAGTTCGAACACAGCGGCGTCCCGACCCAGTCGCCCGACCATCGACCGGACCAGGGCGGCGTCCGCGCCCACAGCACGGTCGACGTCGACAGGAGCCACCGGCACGATCCCCTGGTCGACGAGGGTCAGCGCGACCGCAACGACCAGCACACCGATGACGCGTCGCCGTTCCCAACCGTCGCGCTCGAACCATCGTTGTGCGACGAGCGCGAGGCCGGCGAGGCCGGCGAACGACAGGAACACCGCCATCCGCCCCCACGCCCTGATCTGAGTGAAGCCGAGCTGACCGGCGACGGTCGCGAGCCCACCTGCCATCGCAACCAGGAGCACCGTCACCACCACGACGGCCAACCGGCTCGTCACCCGGTCGGAACGGTCACGTGGATGCCTGCCCGAGCGTGCAGCGACCACGACACAAGCGACACAACCGGCGAGTGCCACCAGACCGAGGACGGACGTGGCTCCAGCAGAGAGGAAGTCGACGCCTTTCGCCCGCAGCAGCCCGGCCAGCGGAGCGAGGGGATGGTCCTGTCCCAGCAGCAGGAGGCTCCGCGGATGCAGCGAGTAGCGCCAGACGTCGGTGACGGTGCGCCGCAACGCGCCGGCCGCGGGATCGCCTGCACGGGCGAGCAGATCGGGAGCGAGCGACAGGCTGGCCACGCCGATCAGGCCGGCGATGACCGCGACGGGTCTCAGGAGGCGCCGCGCGTCCCTTCGGTACGCAGCGACCGCGAGGCCGACCGCAGCGATGACGACGACCCCGAACGCCGTGTAGTAGGCGCTCGACAGCGCGGTCGTGACGACAGCGACACACACGACGATGACCTCACGCCTCCGGACGGCGCGACCGGCGGCTCCGTTCGTCTGCGTCAACGGCGTCGCCATGGTCGCCCAGAGAGCGAGCCATGTGCCGAGCGCGACGGGATAGAGCGCGTAGAGGAACAGGTGGCCCTCGAAGACGGCGGAGCCGAACGCCGGCGCGAACGTGAACGCCACAGCCGTGGCACCGCCGAGCAGTGGTCGCAACCCCATCCAGCGGAGCACCACGAACGTGACAGCCGCAGTCACCATGACCCCGAGCAGCAGGTAGAGGTTGATCGCCGTTGACACGTCTCCGGTCAGGGCGTCGAGCGCGTGGAGGACGACGAGTTGCAGACGCTCGGTGCCGGTCGGGAACACGGACCAGTCGATGCCGCTGCGGCCCCCGAGATCGGAGCTGTGACCCACTGATCCCCACCACGTCGAGCTCTGCACCAGGACGTCGTGCTGAAAGGCGTCACCGCGGTACATGACCGGCGTGCTCAACGGGAACGGCCGCAGCAGGACCGCTGCGAGCACGAAGCTGATCACCGCCACCACGATGACCTGCCAGGTCCAGCTACCGGTCGATCGCGGATGGTCGACGGCAGGTTCGGCCGCACCTGGCCCATCGATCTCCGGGCGCGTCTGGCCGACCAGCGTGTCGCTCACCAGGCCCCATCGGCAGGAACGACGCCGTCATTGAGCCCACGACGGAACCGAGCGTCGGTGCCCGGATCGACCCGAATCCTCAGAGCGGCCGCACGTCACGCCGATAGCACGCCAGTGACGGCGGCGACGCTCCTGCGCGACGAGGAGGACACCGGTGATCCGACCACGTCCCGCGAGGACGGGTCGGCCCGCCGGGCCTCGTGGCTGCGACGCGCGGCGGTCGTCGCGGCGTTCCTCGCTCTCTTCGGCATCTACTTCTCATCACCTGTGTGGTCCAGGTCCGACCCGCTCTGGGTCCCGTACACAGCGCAGCGCCTGCTCGACCATCAGGACCTCGACCTCTCCGCCCGGGGGTTCCGTGTCGGCGACGACTACGCACTCGTCGAGCAGGACGGACAGGTCGTCAGCTACTTCCCGTGGACGACCGCCGCGCTCACGACACCCCTCGTCGTCCTGCACCGGATGATCGAACCGTTCGGGATCGTGACACCGCTGGAGGTTCAGCTCCAGGATCACGACGTCGGACAGTTCCAGCGCTTCGCGGGCGGCCTGTTCGCCGCAGCAGCGGCCATGGTCCTGGCACTGTTGACCCGACGCCTCCTCCGCCTTGCCGACCGGCGCGGCGAGGACGGCGACGGGGATGTCGAGGTCGACTCCGACCCGATCATCGCCGACCGGTGGTGGTTCGTCCCCCTCTGCACCTTCGTCTTCGGTCTGGGCACGTCGCTGTGGTCGACTGCGAGTCGGGGGCTGTGGCAGCACGGTCCCGGCATCCTCGTGCTCGGTGGCGCCTGGCTGGCTGCGCTGCACGACCCGTCGCCCGTCGATGCCGGCAACGACTCCGCTCTCCGCCGGTTCCCCGTCATCACCTCCGGCGTTCTGGCCGGATTGGCGTTCGGTGTCCGGCCGACCAACGTCGTCCCGGTGATCGCGCTCGGCGCGTTCCTCGCGTGGCGACGGCGGGAGACGCTGATGACCTGGGTCATCTCGCTCTTGGGCGTGGTCGTCGCCGTCATCGGGGCGAACGTCGTCCTGCTCGGCAGCCCGCTTCCCAGCTACTTCAGCGCGGATCGGGCGGGGTTCCATCCCGAGTACGTCCGAGCGGTCATCGACGACGTCCTCAGCCCATCACGCGGGCTCGTGGTGTTCAGCCCGTGGCTGGTTCTGGCCGTCCTCACCCTGCTGCCTGCACGTCGCCGGATGCTCGGTGGCGACGTGGTGGCGTTCGCGTGGACAGCGCTGGCAGGCTGCGTCGGTTCGCTGCTGGTCGCAGCGTCCTACGGGGAGCACTGGTGGGCTGGTCACTCCTACGGCCCGCGCTTCCTCAGCGAGACCGTCGTGGTGCTCGGACCGCTCGCGCTACTCGCGGTGTTCGGGCCCCGACCGGCGACGACGGCCGCCCGGAGGTTGAGCACCGTCGTCGCTCCGATCCTGATCGTCGTGTCGATGCTGATGCACGCCCCGGGGGCCCTCACCGAAGTCACGGAGTGCTGGAGTCGCAGCCCCGTCGATGTCGACACCTCACCTGCACGGGTGGAGGACTGGTCGGACCCCCAGTTCGTCGCCGGCTGGGTGACGCTCGTCAGCGACGGACCCGCCGCACCGATCAGCGTGTGTCAGGCCCGACGCAGCTGACCCTCGTCAGATCGACGGCTGGTCCTACGATCAGCGGTCCTCGAGCAGCGGGGCGAGGAACTGCCCCGTGAAGCTCTCCGGCGTCTTGGCGATGAGCTCCGGTGGGCCCTCCGCGATCACGTTCCCACCACCGATGCCGCCTTCGGGTCCCAGGTCGATGACCCAGTCGGCGGTCTTGATGACGTCCAGGTTGTGCTCGATGACGAGCACGGTGTTGCCCGCGTCCACCAGGCGTTGCAGCACGCCCAGCAGCTTGCGCACGTCCTCGAAGTGGAGGCCCGTCGTCGGCTCGT
>CAYSCB010000295.1:0-4014 GCA_964429335.1 uncultured Aquihabitans sp. | reverse complement strand
GTAGGTCCCGCGGTCGAAGCCCTGGTAGGGCTCGTCGAGCAGCAGCACGGTCGGATCGGCGAGCAGCGCGAGCGCCAGGTTCAGCTTCTGCCGGGTGCCGCCCGACAGGTTCCGTGTGACGGTGCGCTCGTGCAGCGGGTAGTCGAACTCGGCGAGGATCTCGCGACCGCGTTCGAGCGATTCGGCCCGGCCGATGCCGGCTCCACGTCCGAACATCACGAGGTGGTCCTCGGCGGTCAGCAACTCGAACAGCCCGGGGATCTGAGGGCAGTAGCCGATGCGGCCGTCGACGGTGATCGTGCCCGCATCAGCGCGTTCGAGCCCGGCGCAGATGCGCATGAGCGTGGACTTGCCGGCGCCGTTCTCACCGGTGAGCGCGACGACCTCACCGCGTGCGACGGTGAGGTCGACGTCGTCGAGGATCGTCGTGTGACCGAAGCGCTTGCACACCTTGTCGACGACGAGTGCACCCACGTCGACATCGTTGCCCCGTCCGGCGGTCCGCACCAGCGCGACTGCCGGATTCCCTGTGGCTCGATGCAGCAAGCTCAGCGAAGCGGATCGATGCGTGCGATCACCGCACGGTGAGATCACCGCGGACGACGGTGGTCGACACCGGCGTCATGCGTGGGAACTGGAGCATCACGGCATCCGGGGCATCGGGTGAACGGTCGACGATCTGCATCTCGAGCGTCCCCAGTCGCCATGGAACCCGACCGAAGTTGACGGCGCTGACCCGGACGGACGCACCGCGGCACGCGTCGGCGATCGGCTTCACCACGTCACGCGTCGTGAACACGTTCGAGACGAGCAGCACCCGGTTGGACGCGTCCCGGTAGACGATCTCTCCCACCCACACCTTGCGGATGAAGAAGAAGCGCACCTGCTTCAGGTCGACCGACAGGCTCGCCCCGTTGGCCAGCCTCGCCGTTCCGTTCACGGATCGGATCGTCGTCAGGGGTTGGCAGGTCGTGTCCTTCTCGACCACCTGGACGACCTCGGGCGAGGTCGACCCGGCGAAGTCGTCGTCACCGCCGTAGACGGCCACGACGCGGTGCTCGCCCGCTGCGAGGTCCGACGTCGACAACGATGCCTTGCCGGTGCCGTCGAGCGGTGCCGAGCCGATCACTGTCGTGCCGTCACGGAACTCGACGGTGCCGGTCGGCGTGCCGCCCTCTCCTTCGACCGTCGCCGAGAACGTGACGGACTGGCCGACCTTCGACGGGTTCAGCGTCGAGCTCAACGCTGTCGACGTCGGCTTCAACGGCGCCGCGCTCACGACCTGGGTGAGGACCTCGGACGTGGATGCGGCGAAGGTGCCGTCACCGGCGTACACGGCGGTGATCGGATGCGATCCGACCGGCAGTCCCAGCGGGATCTCCGCTGTGCCCGCCGGACCGATCGGCACGGTTCCCAGGACGGTGGCTCCTTCGAGGAACTGGACCGATCCAGTCGGTGTGCCTACACCGGTCACGCCGCTGGTGACCTTGGCGGTGATCATGACGGGTTGACCCAGTGTCGACGGGTTGGCCGACGATGTCAGCTCGACAGCGGTCGGTGCCGGGTCGACCTTCTGGGTGAGCACCGCCGAGGTCGAATCCGCGAACGGGTCGTCACCGGTGAACGCGGCGGTGATCGGATGATCGCCGACGGCGAGGTTCCCGGCGGGCAGGGTGGCCTTGCCGGCGCCGTCGAGGACGGCGGCTCCGAGCACGGTGGCACCGTCACGGAACTCCACCGTGCCTGCCGGGGTCGCCCCCTCTGCTGTGACCGTCGCGGTGAAGGTCACCGTCTCCCCGTAGGCCGACGGGTTCTTCGAGGAGGTCACCGCCGTTGCCGTCTGCGTCAGCGGCGTCTCCTCCACGACCTGCTCCAGCGACGGCGACGTCGACGAGACGAAGCTGGCGTCGCCGGAGTAGACGGCGGTGATCGGGTGCGTACCCACGGTGAGCGCCGAGGTCGCATACGTGGCCTTCCCGGAGCCGTCGAGCGTGAGGGTGTCGAGCGACGTGGCACCGTCGCGGATCTCGACGGTGCCGCCAGGTGTCCCCGCCCCGGGGTCCACCGCGGTGACCTGGACCGTGAAGGTGACCGACTGCCCGTCCTTCGAAGGGTTCTTCGACGACGCCACGGCGGTCGCGGTCGCCGCGGGGTTCACCACCTGGACCAGCACCGCCGAGGTGGAGGTCTCGAAGGTGTCGTCACCGCCGTAGACCGCGGTGAGGTCGTGGTCGCCGACGGCCAGCGAGTCGGTCGTCAGCGTCGCAGTCCCGGTGCCGTCGACGGTGCCGCTGCCCAGCACCTTGGCACCGTCACGGAACTGGACGCTGCCGGTCGGGGTTCCGCCGGCGCCGGTGACCGTCGAGGTGAGCTCCACCGACTGGCCGGACACCGACGGGTTGACCGACGAGCCGAGCGATGTCGCCGTCGCTGTCAGCGGCGTCTGCTCCACGACCTGGTCGAGCACCGCCGAGGTCGACGCGGCGAACGCCGGGCTGCCGGAGTAGACGGCCTTCACGGGGTGCGTACCGACGGTGAGCGTCGAGGTGCTCAGCGTCGCCACCCCGGCACCGTTCAGCGTCGCGTTGCCGAGCGAGGTCGTGTCGTCAAAGAGCTCGACGGTGCCGACCGGTGTCGACCCGTCTGCTGTGACCGTCGCGGTGAACGTGACCTCCGCACCGTGTCCGGACGGGTTGAGCGACGACGCTAGGACGGTCGCCGTCGGTGTCAGCGGCACCGGCATGACGACCTGGTCCAGCGACGTCGAGGTCGAACCGGTGAACGACGAGCTCCCGGAGTACACCGCGGTGATCGGGTGGGTTCCGGCGGTGAGTGCAGAGGTCTCGACCGTCGCCTCGCCGCCGACGAGGGTCACGGTGCCGAGGGAGGTCGCACCGTCACGGAACTCCACGGTTCCGCCCGGTACGCCCGCGCCGGGCGCGACCGCAGCGACCTTCGCGGTGAACGTGACGTTCTGGCCGGCGGTCGAAGGGTTCAGCGACGACGTCAGGGCGACGGTCGTGGAGGCCTTGTCGACCTTCTGGGTCAGCACCGCCGACGTCGACGGTGCGAACGTCGTGTCGCCGCCGTACACGGCCGTGATCTGACGGTCACCCACCGCCAGACCGGTGACCGGGAAGACCGCGGTGCCGGTCCCGTCGAGCACCGAGGAACCCATCGCGTTCGCACCGTCGAAGAACGTGACGGAACCGGTCGGCGTCCCGCCCTCGCCGGCGACGGTCGCGGTGATCGTGATCGTCTGGCCGAACACCGACGGGTTCGGTGACGACACCGCCGAGGTCGTGGTCGGTGTCAACGGCTTCGGGTTGACCACCTGGTTCAGCTTCGGCGAGGTCGAACCCACATACGAGGTGTCGCCCGCGTACACGGCGGTCACCTCGTGGGCTCCGATGGTGAGCGCCGAGGTCGCGAACGTCGTGACACCGAACGCGTTCAGGCTGGCGGTGCCGAGCGATGTGGCTCCGTCGAAGAACTCGACCGTGCCGCTGGGTGCACCGGAGCTGGGAGCGACCGCGGCGACGGTTGCAGTGAATGTCACCTGGGCACCTGAGCCAGACGGGTTGAGCGACGACGTCACCGCCGTGGTGGTCGACGCCTTGGTCACCTTCTGGGTGAGCACCGACGAAGCGGACCCCTGGAAGGCGCTGTCGCCGCCGTACACGGCGGTGATCGGGTGGTCACCGACGGCGAGGCTCGAGGTGCTGAAGAACGCTTGCCCGTTGACGTCGAGCCCGACCGACGCGAGCACCGAGGCACCTTCGAGGAACGTCACCGTCCCCGTCGGCGTCACATCGGCCCCGGTCACGGTCGCGGTGAACATCACGGTCTGGCCGGTGAGTGACGGGTTGACCGACGACACCAGCGCAGTGGTCGTCCCGGGACGTTCGACGACCGACTGCGTGAGCTTCGGTGAGGTCGACCCGAGGTACGAGCCGTCACCGCTGTACACGACCGTGATGTCGTGGGTGCCTACGGTGAGCGCGGCGGTCGCCA
>CAYSCB010000294.1:0-4040 GCA_964429335.1 uncultured Aquihabitans sp. | reverse complement strand
TAGTGGTCGTTGGGGTCGAGCCCGCTCGGCGCGTAGCCGCGCAGCCACGGGGCGACGGCCCGGAACCCGGAGTCTGCCAGTGCCGGCAGCAGGTGCGTCCACGTGTGGGCCGTGTCGGGGAAGCCGTGCAGGCACACCGCCAGCGGTCCGTTGTCGCCCGCTGCGAGATAGGCGATGTCGATGTCGTTGACCCGGACGTGGTGCTCGGATGGTGTCGCCGTCGTCGAGCTCAAGGTCGTTCCCCCGTGACGGACGCGGACGGTGACCGCGTCGTGTACGTGACCCAACCTACGGAACCCTCGGACCCGAGCGCCACGCCCGCTCTCTGTCCCGCCCCGCTCTCCCGCCCCGCTCTCCCGCCCCGCCGTCTCGAACTCGGGTCGTCAGACACCGCATGCCCGCGCGATCCGACCCGAGTTCACGGCGCTGCGTCATCCACCCTCCGCCTACGGCGGAGCGGCCGTGGTCGGGTCCGACCTCACGCAGCCTGCAGGACGGTGCCGGCCGGTTCCGCCCCGGCGGCGGACGGGGAGCACGAAGCGGCGTTAGGTTCCGGCCGTGCCGCGCCAGGACTCCTCACACCGACCGGTGATCGACGGTGTGCAGCTGCGCCGGGCGGATGCGGGCGACGTGGGGTTCCTGCGCGAGATGCTGCACCTGGCGTTGTTCGTGGCCCCCGGCGGTGACCCGTTCCCGGCCGACGCCGTCGACCGGCCCGAGCTGGCCCGCATCGTGGACGGGTTCGGCACCGCAGCTGGTGACCTCGGGTGGATCGCGAAGACCGCCGGCGGCAGATCGCTCGGCGCGGCATGGGTGCGTCGGTTCACCCGTGACGCACCTGGGTTCGGCTACGTCGACGACGTGACGCCGGAGCTGTCGATCGCGGTGCACGCAACCGATCGTGGGCGTGGCATCGGCACCGTGCTGCTGGCGCAGCTCATCGACGACGTCGAGCGGATGTGCCTCAGCGTCGATGCTCGGAACCCGGCCGTGCGGCTCTACGGGCGGTTCGGTTTCGCGCAGGTCCGGCGCGAGGGGTTCACGATCACGATGCTGCACCTCGGCATGCCGACGACCGCGACCGCAGCCGCCGACTCCTCCACCTGACGCGGGCTGTCAACCGATCGACCGCCGACCGCCGATCACCGATCGCCGACCGTCGGGCCTCACTCGCTGTCGAGTCGCGCCAGGAGGTCCTGCACAGCGGCGAGCACCGCATCGCGGTACAGGAGCGAATCGTGGATCAGGTGCCCCGCTCCGGGGACCACGCGCTGCTCCAGGGTGGGGCTGTGCTCGGCCAGCAACGCGAGGTCGCGTCGGGTGACGACCGTGTCCGGCATGGCCGGGTCGCCGGCCAGCACGATGCCGGGCACGGGCAGCTCCCGGTTCGGGTCGAACACCGGTGCCATGCCACCGTCGAAGACCGGGTCGAGGACCGTCACGTCGAGCAGCAGCATCGCCTCGGCCATGGCCTCGATCGCGTCGTCGAAGACGACCTCGCCGAACGGGGGTCCCGACGGGCTCGGCAAGTCGCGGAGCAGGTCCGCGAGCGCCGACGCGGTCATGCCGGCCTCCTGCATCATCGGGATCGAGCTGCGCATCACCTCGAACGCGGCGATGACCGTGTTGCCCTCCAGCCCCTCGCCGTCCGGCGACGCGCTCGCATCGAGGAGCGCCGGGTCCTCCAGCACCACGCCCCGCACGAGGTCAGGCCGGATCTGCGCGAGGCCCGCTGCGGTGCCACCACCGAGCGAGTGCCCCACGATCACCGCTGGACGGCCCAGCACCTGCTCGCAGACGGCCGTGGCGTCCGCGACGTATCCCGGGAAGTCGTAGGCGCCCGGCGCGCGACCGGAGCGGCCGTGACCACGGAAGTCGAGTCGGACGACACGATGGTCCTCGGCCAGGTGCGGCACCAGCCACGACCAGGTGGCGACGCTCTGGGTGATCCCGTGCAGCACCAGCACCGGAGGCGCCTGCGGATCGCCGTCGTCCTCGATGTGCAGGGTCAGACCGTCGATCGTTGGTTCCATGTTGTGCTCCTATGTCATGCAGCAGTCGCGAGCAAGTCCCCTGGTGCTGTCTGGACGGGTTGTGCGTCGGCGAGCAGGGCTCGGTAGACGACGTCGGAGAGGCGCCGCCTGAGATCTCTGAGCGCTTCGGTCTCGGTCTTGTGGTCTTGCGCCTTGCGACGCTCGAGGTGAGCGCGGGCGTCAACGGTTGGCCCGAGACGACACGGACCGGGTTGCACGAGGCTGGAGCCCTCCCTATGCTTTACATCTGTGACGGAAGTAAAGAAGCGACGCCGGGGGACATCCCGGCTCAGCTCCAAGCACCAGGTCACCATTCCCGCCGACGCGCTGCGCGCCGCTGGCCTCGAGGTCGGCGAGCGCCTCGTCTTCCACGCGGAAGGCCCAGGCAGGGTCGTCCTCGAGCGGGAAGCGGATGTGCTCGACGAGTTCTCCGGCGCCCTGACCGGTGTCTACGCTCCCGACGAGCTCGCCGAGTTGCGCGACGAATGGGACTGACCGTCCTCGATGCCGGCGTGATCGTCGGCTACCTCGACGCCAACGATGCCCACCATCCAGCAGCGCTCGAGGCGCTACGTGACGCACGTGATCGCAACGATCGGCTGATCCTGCCCGCGTCGGCCTTCGCCGAGGTCCTCGTCGGGCCCTACCGCAGAGGCGCCAAGGCAGTCGACGCACTCCAGGCGCTCGTCCACCGACTCCCTCTCGAGATCCAGCCACTCGACGCCGAGATCGCGATGACCGCGGCCGCGCTGCGCGCCCGCCAGAGCACCCTCGAGCTTCCCGACGCGCTCGTGATCGCCACGGCGGACCACATGCACGCGGGTCATCTCGTCACCACCGATCGCAAGTGGCCGAGTCAATCCAAGCTGAAGATCGCCGCGGCCCTCACCGTGCTCTAGCCATCCAGGTGGCCCAGTCTCACGTCGTCGATCACCCTGACCCCTGACATACCCTTGCCCCGTGCTGCGTCGGCCGTTGATCGCACGTGTCCTCGTCGCTGTCTGCCTCGCCGTCTGCGTCATCGCCGTCGCCGGTGGCTGCTCGGACGATGGCGGCGACGGGTCACGATCGGATGCCGGGCGTGCTGCCGCGGCGACCACGGCGACCACGGCGACGACGACCACGACGACCGAGCCGGCGTGCAGCACCGATGCCTCGATCCGTCCGGGCACCGAACGGCTGACGGTCACCTCGGGCGGCGTGCAACGCCAGGTGGAGCGGGTGATCCCGCCGGCGTTCGACGGCACGACCCGGCTGCCGCTGATCATGGACCTGCACGGCTTCACCAGCACGATCGAGCAGCAGGACCTCTTCTCGAACCTGCCCACGGCGGCGCCGCAGCGGGGCTACGTGCTGCTCACCCCGCAGGCGGCACCCGCCACCGTCCCGGTCGGTGACGAGCAGATCAGCGCACCGTTCTGGAACATCTATCCGGGCCTCGCCGAGTCGATGCCGGGCGCGCAGGACGACGTCGCGTTCCTCACCGAACTGATCGACGACGCGGTCAGCGACCTGTGCGTCGACGCGTCGAGGATCTACCTGACGGGCTTCTCCAACGGTGCGGGCATGACCGCGGTGATGGCGTGTGAGCTAGCCGGGCGTCTGGCCGCGATCGCCCCGGTGTCCGGGATCAACCTCGCCGCTGACTGTGCCTCACCGAAGCCGGTGTCGGTGATCGCGTTCCACGGCGACGCCGACCCGCTCGTCGACTACGGGGGCGGAGCGACGCGGCAGCGTCCGATCGACAGCCCGTCGGTCGAGCAGCGGGTCGCGCAGTTCGCGCAGGTCGCCGGGTGCTCCGACGAGCCGACGGTGTCGACGCCGTTCGACGACGTCGTCCTGCGCACCTACACCGGGTGCCGGCCGGGCGTGGACGTCGAGCTCTACACCGTGGTGGGTGGCGGTCACACCTGGCCGGGCATGCTCGCCTACGCCGATGTCGCCAAGCTCGCCGAGCCGGGAGACGCCGCCAAGCTGGCGCAGTCCTACGGGGTCGACGTCGGCACG
>CAYSCB010000293.1:0-4043 GCA_964429335.1 uncultured Aquihabitans sp. | reverse complement strand
GCCACGGGGTGCACGCCGACGGCGTCGTGCTCGTCGAGGAGGCAGGCAGGGCGCTCGACGCTGTCGATGTGTCGCGGGCGCTGGGCCTCCCGGTGCTGTGCACGGTCGAGGCGGACCCGTCGGTCGCCAGGGCCGTCGACGCCGGCCTGCTCGCAGCGCGGCTCCCCCGGGCGTTCGCCCGGTCCCTGAGGTCGATCGCGTGAGCGCCATCGGCATGAACGCAGCAGGGGAGGCTGGCGCAGCGGAGGAGGGTCGCGCAGCGGAGGACAGGGTGCGCCGGCGGTTCCGTGCCGCCGACGGGCCGGGTGGAGCACCTGAGGATCGGCTCGTGACCCTCCTGCGGGAGGAGGCACCGCTGCTCACCGATGCCGAGGTTCGTCGTCGGGCGCGGCTGATGGCGGTGGACCTCGTGGGCCTCGGACCCATCCAGCGGCTCCTCGACGATGAACAGATCAGCGACGTGCTCGTCAACGGACCCGGCGAGGTGTGGGTCGAACGTACGGGCCGACTGGAGCTGAGCGGCGTCATCCTCGACCGGGCCGCTGTGGATCGGGCGATCGAACGACTGGTCGCGCCCCTCGGACTCCAGGCCGACCGGTCCCACCCGATCGTCGACGCACGCCTCGCCGACGGAACCCGCGTCACCGTCGTCCTTCCACCGCTCGCGGTCGACGGACCGGTCCTCGCCGTGCGACGTCACCGCCGTGAGGCCGTGGCGCTGCCCGACATGGCCGGCTCGGCGCTGGGCCCACTGCGTCACGTGATCGAAGATCGACGCAACCTGGTCGTGTTCGGTGCCACCGGATCGGGCAAGACGACGCTGCTCGGGGCGCTCGCGTCCGAGCTGCCCGAAGGGGAACGGATCATCACCGTCGAGGACGTCGCCGAGCTCACCCTCCCCGGTCGCGGCGTCGTGCGCCTCGAGGCGCGTCCGGGCACCGCCGACGGTGTCGGTCGCGTCGGGTTCCGGGACCTCGTCCGGGCGGCGTTGCGCCTGCGGCCCGACCGCATCGTGGTCGGCGAGGTCCGAGGGGCCGAGGCCGCAGACATGGTGTGGGCGCTGTCGACGGGCCACGAGGGGTCGATGTCCACCGTGCACGCGGCCTCGGCCGCCGACGCGATCCGACGCATCACCTCGTTCGCCGTGGCCGGAGCAGAGGGTACGCCGGCGGGCGTCGTCGCCGATCAGGTCCATGCCGCGATCCACACCCTGGTCGGCGTCGTCCGCTGCCGTGACGGTACCCGGAAGGTGGCGACCATCGACCGTGTGAGCGGATCGGGCGTGCTGCAGCGCGTCTTCGAACGGGAGCGACCGCAGTGAGCGTCGTCGTCGCAGTCGTCATCGGCTCAGCTGGAGTGGTTGCGTCCCTCCGGACGCTGCAGGCACGCCGCCGCACCATCGAATCACGAACGGCCGGTCGGGAGCTGCCGGGAGCGGTGTTCGACCTGTCACGGGCGGTGCGCTCGGGTGCGACCTTCGACATGGCGCTGCGGGAGATCGCGCCCCACGCCGACGGGAAGCTCGGACGCGAGCTCCGTGGTGTCGTCGCCCTGCTCGATCGCGGGTACGGCATCGGGCGCACTCTCGAGGTCTGGCGACGAGCGACCTCGATCGACGGCGTCGAGCTGCTCGCCGCCGCGTGTCGGTTCTCCGTCGGACGCAACACCGGGTTGGTCGGAGCGCTCGACGGTGTCGCGTCGACGCTGCTCGACCGGATCGAGGTGGACGACGAGGTCGCGGCGCTGGCATCCCAGGCGAGGACCTCGACCATGGTGTTGATGGCGCTCCCTCCGGGGGGAGCTGCGGTCTTCGCGCTGCTCGACCCCTCCTTCGCGGAGGTGCTGTTCGCCACGACGGCCGGCCGGCTGTGCCTCGGCGTCGGGGTCGCGCTCGACCTGTTGGGAGCGAGATCCTCACGTGCGTTGGTGAACCGCATGCTGAGCGAGGCTTCACCGTGACCGGCTGGCTCGTCGCCGGCCTCGCCGGTCTCGCCACGGCGCTGCTCGTCGTGCCGTCGGACCGTCCTCGCCGCTTCGCCGAGGACCCGGAGGGTGTTCCAGACACCGGTGCCGACGGCGGTAGGGACCGATGCCCGGTACCGGAGGGGTCCTCGGATGCGCGGTCGGCGCCCACCGATCTCGCCGACTGCTGCGACCTCCTCGCGGTGGCCGCGGCGTCGGGCTGCACGGTCATCGAGTCGGTCGCTGCGGTCGGCGCCGTGTCGGCGGGTCCGGTCGCGGCAGCGTTGCGGCGGACCGCGCGGGATGTGCGGTCGGGGCGTCGCTTCGCCGAAGCGCTGCCGACGGTCATCGAGCGTGTCGGACCGGCGGTCCGGCCGCTCGTGACGACGCTGTTGGCCGCCTCCAGCTCCGGGTCGCCGATCGCACCGGCCATGTTGCGCCTCGCGGACGCGGAGCGACGACGGCGCCGCCGGAGCATCGAGGCACGCATCCGTCGACTGCCGGTCCTGCTGCTCCTGCCGCTCGTGGCGTTCGTGCTGCCCGCCTTCGTCGTGCTCACGCTGGTGCCGGCCGGCATCTCCGCGACCAGAGGGATCGCGGCGACACAGGACCGGGCCGCGCCACCCTCGACGTCCCGGGCCGGCTTCCCCCACCGATCAGTCGGTCGTCTGCCGCTGCCAGCGGCCCCGACCCGTCCCACAGGAGGATGAACATGGAACACCCGAACATGAACCCGAAGTCCCGGGGCCAGGCAGGTCAGAGCACCGTCGAGTACGCGTTGGTGCTGCTCGGAGCCGCTGCTGTCGCGTTGGCGTTGGTGGCATGGGTGACGCGCACCGACGCGGTGTCACGGCTCTTCGATGCGGTCGTCAGCCACATCCTGAGCTCGGCGGGGTGAGCAGCGGAAGTGGTGCGGAACGAGGTCAGTCGACGGTGGAGCTGGCCCTGCTGCTTCCCGTCGTCGCACTCGTCCTGCTCGCGGTGATCCAGTTCGGGTTGATCGCGCGTGATCGGGTGCTGACCGTGCACGCCGCGAGGACCGTCGCACGAGCTGTCGCTGTGCGGCCCGACCGGAAGACCGCCCTGGCTGCGCTGGCCGAGGCGGTCCCCGACGCGGACCGCTTCGACGTGGAGCTCGGTGGCGAACTGCGGGGCGGGGGTCTGGCCACCGTCACGGTGAGCGCCCCTGCGACCAGGATCGCGTTCCTCGGGGCGGTGCTCCCCACCGTCGTCGTGCGGGAGCGGCTCGTGGTCCGCGTCGAGGGAGCCTGAGCTCACGAGGCGGTCCGTTCGCCGTGGCCGGCAGCGTCGTCGAGCGAGCGGTGCAGGAGTCGGATCGCTGCGTCCTTGGCGAGCGGTTCGTTGCCGCTCCCGCACGACGGCGACTGGACACAACCCGGACACCCCGCATCGCACTCGCACCCACTGATCACGTCGAGCGTCGCGGTGAGGTGTCCTTCGGCGACCTCGAACGCGAGCTCGGCGATACCGGATCCGCCCGCGTGGGCGTCGTGGAGCACGACGGTCGGACCGCTCGCGTCGTCAAGCCACGGTGTGGAGACACCTCCGACATCCCAACGGTCACAGATCGTGAACAGCGGCAGGATCCCGATCGCAGCGTGTTCGATGGCGTGCAGCGCACCGGGCAGATCGGTGTCGGTGACGCATGCCCGGCGGAGGGCGCTGTCGTCGAAGCGGTACCAGAGGCCGCGTGTCACGAGCACCGTGGGTGGGAGCTCGAGCGTGGTGTGCTCGATCACCTCGTGGTCAACGGTGCGACACGTCCGGTAGCCGAGCACGGTCGTGGTGACCTCCACGGTGCCCAGGCCGCAGAGCGTGGTGCCCACCGTTCGTGTGGCGGACGTGTCCAGGATCCGGATCGATGTCGCCGAGCGGGTGGCGGTGTAGATGTCGTCGTCGGTGGGTTCGACGACGGCCACCGCGGCGTCGAGGTCGAGGTCGACGACACGCCACGATCGACCCTGGTGCAGGTAGACGGCTCCGGGGTGCACGATGGCGGGAGCGCGGCCAGCGTCGACCGTGGCGACGGGGCGGTCGTCACGGTCACGGACCGTGAGCTC
>CAYSCB010000292.1:0-4062 GCA_964429335.1 uncultured Aquihabitans sp. | reverse complement strand
GGCGAGCGTGCCGGGTCAAGCGAACGTGTGTCACGCCGGCGGGCGACGGCGTCGCTCTGGGCCACAATCACTGCGATGGCCGCACCTCTCGATCGCTCCTCGGCACGACGCTCCGGATCCCGGGCGTCGGGTCGCTCCTACGGCGGAGTCCCCGCCGAGGTGCGCGTCGCCCAACGTCGCGACCGCTTCCTGGCCGCCGGACTCGAGCTGTTCGGAACCCGTGGCTACCAGTCGACGAGCGTGCGGGCGGTCTGCCGTGAGGCGGGCCTGTCCGAGCGCTACTTCTACGAGTCCTTCGCCAACACCGAAGCCCTCCTGATCGGCGTCTACCAGCACTGCACCGACCGGATGCACGACGACATCCTCGTCGCCATGGCCACCGGTGACCGGCCGGCTGGGGACTCGTCAGCCGAACCTCTCGACCACGTCGTGCGCACGACCCTCGAGGCGTTCTATGCCTCGGTGGCAGACCCGCGGGTGCTGCGGGTGTGCTGGCTGGAGGTGCTCGGGGTGAGCACGCTGGTCGACTCCACCTACATCTCGGGGATCGACCGGTTCGCCCACCTGGTCGCCACGGTGATGGCCGAGACGTTCGGCCTCTCCCCCGACGAGCGGCTGCGCCTGATCGCCACCGGACTGGTGGGCAGCGTCATCATGACCGCGATCCGGTGGTACCTCGACGGCCAGAAGGAACCCGTCACCACGCTGGTCGCGGCGAACTCGGTGCTCTTCCTCGGAGCAGCACGCCAGCTGTCGCCGCGCTCGTGACCAACGCACCGGTACCGTCACGACACCGACGCCAGGAGGAGCCCTCGTGACCACCGGTTCGTGCTGCACCGTCCACCCGATCGCCGCCGAACGCCTCGGTCCGGTGCTCCGATCGACCAATACGACGATCTCTCCCGCGAACCACGGGCGCCGGACATCGACCCGTTCGACCCCGCAGGCCGATCTGCTGGTGGTCGGCCACATCTCCACCGGCGACCCCTCGACGCCCTCGGCCGAGGCGATGGCGGTGAGCGACGGGCGGATCGTCGGAATCGGATCCCGGTCCGACGTCGACGGCCTCACCGGTCCCTCCACCACGATCGTCGCCCCCGACGGCGTGGTCATCCCGGGCCTGGTCGAGCCGCACATGCACATCTGGGCCTCGTTGCTCAACCTCGACTGGCTCGACCTCTCCCACGAGGCGTGCCCGACCTTCGACGACGTCGTGAGCGCGCTGCGGAGCGCCGTCGGTGGAGCAGCCCCCGGGGAGCCGCTGATGGCCAAGCAGTTCGATCCCAGCCTCTACCCCGGCGAACCCGTCCTGACCCGGGATCTGCTCGACCGGATCTCACCCGATCGATCCGTGGTCGTCGTCAACGCATCGCTGCACTACATGTACGCCAACTCCCGGGCGTTGGCCGCCGCCGGAGTGACCGACACGACACCGGACCCGCCGGGCGGGACGTTCGGCCGGGTCGACGGCCGTCTGAACGGGGTGATCGGCGAGGTGCCGGCGATGATGGCCCTGATGGCTGCGGTGCCGATGCCGACCGCGGACCAGATCACCGACGGCGTCCGTCGCATCCTGGACGCTGCGGCCCGTCGAGGGGTGACATCGCTGCGTGAGGCGGCCACCGGCACCCTCGGCGGCGTCGGCGAGCTCGCGCTGCTCCACCAGATCAACGGATCCCGGCGGCTGCCGGTGCGGGTCTCGACCGCCCAGTTCTCGATCATGGGGGACCGCACTCCCTCCGAGGTCGCCGCCGCGTGGCGCGATGCCGACGTCACCCCGTTCAGCGGCGACGACATGGTCCGCGCCGATGCCTGGAAGGTCGTCACCGACGGCTCGAACCAGGGGCGAAGCGGCTACTTCCTGCAGCCGTACCTGGGTGAGGAGTCCGGCGGCAAGGCCAACTGGACTCCCGAGGGACTCCGCGACGTGCTGGAGGTCGGGCTGTGCGACGGCTGGCAGGTGATGGTGCACACCAACGGCGACGCGGCGGTCGAGTTCGCTCTGTGCGCCATGGAGGACCTGCTCCCCCACCATCCGGCCGGGGACCTGCGGCACCGCTTCGAGCACGTCTCGTTCTCCACCGACGACCAGCTCACCCGGATGGCCGCGGCCGGGATCTCGCCCAGTTTCCTGATGAACCACGTCTACTTCTGGGGAGCGGCGTTCCGCGACACCATCCTCGGTCCGGATCGGGCGCAGCGCCTCGACCGGGTCGCGTCGGCGTACGCGGCGGGCATGCGCCCGTCGCTGCACTCCGACTACACCGTCACCGAGATCCACCCGCTGCTCAGCGCCCGCACCGCGGTGCAGCGACGGCTGCAAGCCGACGGCACGGTGCTCAACCCGGCCGAGTGCGTGTCGCCCGACCAGGCCCTGGCGGCGATCACCACGCACGCGGCGTGGCAGATCCACGCCGATGACCGCGGGAGTCTCGGTGTCGGACAGCGGGCCGACTTCGCGGTCGTGTCCGACGATCCGTGGTCCAGCGATCCCGACGGCTGGCCCGAGATCACCGTGTCGGAGACCTACCTCGACGGAACCCCCGCCTATCAGGGCTGACGCCGAGAGCGCCGCGGACGGACGGGGTCGCTGTGGCAGGGTGGGGCGGATGAGAGCGTGGTCCGTCACCGCTCCGGCGCCGATCGACAGGGGCCCGTTGGAGCTGTCGGATCGCCCCGACCCCGAACCCGGTCCCGGCGAGGTCCGGGTGCGGGTCTCGGTCTGCGGTGTGTGCCGGACGGACCTCCACGTAGCCGAAGGCGATCTTGCAGTGCACCGGGCCGGGGTGGTCCCGGGCCACGAGATCGTCGGCGTGGTCGACCGCCTGGGGCCGGGAGCCTCCCGCTTCGCCGAGGGCGACCGGATCGGCATCGCCTGGCTGAGGCGCACCTGCGGCGTGTGCCGGTTCTGTCGGCGCGGAGCCGAGAACCTGTGCACGTCCCCGTCGTTCACCGGCTGGGACGAGGACGGCGGCTACGCCGAGCACGCCGTGGTCGACGAGCGCTTCGCCTACTCACTCCCCGCGGGGTTCGCCGACGAGCACGTGGCACCCCTGCTGTGCGCCGGGATCATCGGGTTCCGAGCACTGCGGAGGGCCGAACTTCCCCCCGGTGGACGCCTGGGCATCTACGGGTTCGGAGCATCGGCTCACATCACCGCCCAGATCGCGATCGCGCAGGGGGCGACGGTCCACGTGATGACCCGGTCGCCGGAAGCCCGGGAGCTCGCTCTGGCGCTCGGGTGTGCGTCGGTGGGCGGCGCCACCGACGCACCCCCGGAACCCCTCGACTCCGCGATCAACTTCACGCCATCCGGCGACGTCGTCCCCGCCGCGCTCCGCGCGCTCGATCGCGGCGGAACCCTGGCCGTCGCCGGCATCCACATGTCCGACACCCCTCCGCTCGACTACGACCGCGAGCTGTTCCAGGAGCGCCAGATCCGCAGCGTGACCGCCAACACCCGTCGTGACGGAGAGGACCTGCTGCGCATCGCCGGACGCATCGGCGTGCAGGTGCACACGACCGCGTACCCGCTGGAGCGCGCCGACGAGGCGTTGGCCGATCTCGCCCACGACAGGTTGACCGGAGCGGCGGTCCTGCGCGTGGGTCCACCGTGAGCCACGTCGCCCACCTGATCCGCCGACGAGGCAGGACCTTGGTCCCTCAACACTGCGCTGTCCCCCGGGTGCAAGCTGGAGTCCGGAGACCTGGAGGTGTCATGAGCGCGACCACCACCGACGGAGCGATCGCCTGGCTCGACGAGGTCTCGCTCGCAGAGGTCGATCGCGTCGGCGGCAAGGGTGCGAACCTCGGCGAGATGGCCTCCGCCGGCTTCCCGGTTCCTCCCGGGTTCGTGGTGTGTGCGGACGGCTACCTGGCCGCCATGGATGCTGCAGGCGTCCGCCGGGAGCTCCTGTCGGAGTTCCGTGAGGCCGTCGCATCGGCCGACGATCCCGTCGAGCTCCGCGCACGGGCCCGGCACCTGCAGGAGACCGTCCGCCGGGCCGGAGTTCCCGGTGCTCTCCGGACGGCCCTGGTCGACGCCTACCACCGACTCGGCGA
>CAYSCB010000291.1:0-4070 GCA_964429335.1 uncultured Aquihabitans sp. | reverse complement strand
CTACCAGGAGTCCGAGCGGGGTCCGGCGCCCGAGCCCACCGAGGTGGCGTGATGGGGAAGATCAAGGTCACGCAGGTGCGCTCGTCGATCGGCACCAAGCCCAAGCAGCGGGGAACGCTCCGCGCGCTCGGTCTCGGTCGCATCGGCAAGAGCCACGTGCTGGAGGACACACCCGAGCTGCGGGGTCAGATCCAGAAGGTCCCGCACCTCATCCAGATCGAAGAGGCTGACTGAGATGAAGATCCACGATCTCAAGCCCGCGGAGGGGTCGCGCAAGCGTCGCAAGCGCGTCGGCCGCGGCATCGGCGGCAAGGGCGGCAAGACCGCCGGCCGCGGCACGAAGGGCCAGAAGGCCCGTGGCACGATCCCGGTGAGCTTCGAGGGCGGCCAGCTCCCGATGTCGATGCGGGTGCCGAAGCTCCGCGGCTTCAACAACCCGTTCCGCGTCGAGTACCAGGCCATCAACCTGGACACGATCGCCGCGTCCGGCCTCGACGAGGTCACCCCCGACACGCTGCGCTCCAAGGGGCTCGTGTCCAAGGGTGCGCTCGTCAAGGTCCTCGCCCGCGGCGAGATCGACCGCAAGGTGACCGTCCGGGTGCACGCGTGCTCGAAGGCGGCCGAGGACGCCATCACCGCCGCGGGCGGCAGCGTCGAGAAGCTGCCGTTGCCCTTCGCCGTCCGTCCGGCCTTCTCAGGTTCCGCTCACACGAACCGCTGATAGCCTCGACCGCTGGTTCGGGGGGACATCACGCCCCGTCCACAGCGGGCAACGGGTCCCGCCCGTTGCGACCGTCGCCCAGGAGCTGCAGTGTCCCGAATCGGCAACATCATCAAGGTGCCGGACCTCCGCAACAAGGTCCTGTTCACCCTGATGATGCTCGTCCTGTACCGCTTCGGCAGCTACATCCCGGTGCCCGGGATCGACCAGAACGCGGTGAGCGCCATCGAGGACCAGGCACGTCAGGGCGGCGTGCTCGCGTTCTTGCAGCTCTTCTCGGGCCGTGCGCTGACGCGGTTCAGCCTCTTCGCGCTGGGGATCATGCCGTACATCACGGCGTCGATCATCATGCAGATCCTCGCGGTGGTGATCCCGAAGCTGCAGGAGTGGCAGCAGCAGGGCGCGGTCGGCCAGGCCAAGACCACCCAGTGGACCCGCTACGTCACGATCGGGATCTCGATCCTGCAGTCGACGGGTCTCGTGTTCCTGTTCCACAACGGCGGCGGCGGGCTCACCGGCGGTCAGTCGAACCTGGACCTGGTGCCCGGCTTCAGCCCCCAGATCGTGTTGCTGATCGTGCTGACCTTCACCGCCGGATCCGCGATGTTGATGTGGATGGGCGAGCTGATCACGACCCGCGGCATCGGCAACGGCATGTCGCTCATCATCTTCTGCTCGGTCGTGTCCGGGCTGCCCTCGGCGTTCTCGGCGGTCTACGCAGCCGAGAACGGACTGATCAAGCTCATCATCTTCACGGCGTTCTCGCTCGTGCTGCTCGTGTTCATCGTGTTCATCGAGCTCGGGCAGCGTCGCATCCCGGTGCAGTTCGCCAAGCGCGTGGTCGGCCGGCGCATGTACTCCGGCCAGAGCACCTACATCCCGCTCAAGGTCAACCAGGCCGGCGTGATCCCGATCATCTTCGCCGCGGCGGTCATCAACCTGCCGGTGCTGCTCAGCCAGGTGCTCCCCTCCAAGGGATGGGGTGCGTCGGTGTCGAAGTTCATCAACGACTACCTCGCCGACACGCGGAACTTCGTCTACCTGGCGTTCCTCGGTCTGCTGATCGTCGGGTTCTCGTACTTCTACACGGCGATCGCGTTCGACCCCGTCCAACAGGCCGACAACCTGCGCAAGCAGGGTGGGTTCATCCCCGGCATCCGCCCGGGCCCGCAGACCGAGCAGTACCTGGCGAAGGTCCTCAACCGGATCACGCTGCCCGGCGCGATCTTCATCGCCGTCCTCGCGATCTCGCCGACGGTGCTGATCGGCTACCTGCTCGGCAAGAACGCGAGCGGCGCCGCGTACTCCCTCGGCGGCAGCTCGCTGCTGATCGCGGTCGGCGTCGCGCTCGAGACGATGAAGCAGGTCGACAGCCAGCTCATGATGCGCAACTACGAAGGGTTCCTGTCGACCAAGCGCTGACGCGCGACGACAGACCGACATGGCATCGCTCCGACTCATCGTCTTCGGTCGCCAGGGCGCGGGCAAGGGGACCCAGGCGATGCGCCTCGCCGAGCACTACGCCATCCCGCACATCTCCACCGGCGACATGCTGCGCGCCGCGGCGGCGTCCGGATCGGAGTTCGGCCGACAGGTCAAGGCGATCATGGACTCAGGGTCGCTGGTGTCCGACGAGGTCATGGAGGGCGTCGTCACCGAGCGGCTCGCGCAGCCGGACGCCGCGGCAGGGTTCCTGCTCGACGGGTACCCACGCACGCCGGGTCAGGCCGAGTTCCTCCAGGGGCTGCTGGCACCCGACGGCGTCCGACTGGCGATCAACCTCGAGGTCCCCGAGGACGTCGTCGTCGAACGCATCACCGGTCGTCGGGTCTGCTCGACCTGCGGGACGACCTACGCCGTGGGCCGCGACGACGCAGCGGCGACGGGTGTCTGCACGAAGTGCGGCGGGACCGTCGTGCAGCGGGAGGACGACACCGAGGAGGCGGTCCGCAAGCGCCTGGCCCTCTACGCGTCTTCGACCGAACCGCTGCTTGCCTGGTTCCGGGAGCGTGACCTGCTCGTCGACGTCGACGGCGTCGGTGACCCCGACGAGATCGCCGCGGCCTTGGTGCGCACGATCGACGCGCGGGTCGACGACGCCACCGCCTGACACCCTCCCCGCATCCCCTCCCGTTCTGTTGTGCAGAACCAGAAGGATCCTTCT
The DNA here is from genome assembly GCA_964429335.1 of uncultured Aquihabitans sp. Taxonomy (GTDB): domain Bacteria; phylum Actinomycetota; class Acidimicrobiia; order Acidimicrobiales; family Microtrichaceae; genus Dermatobacter. Next base: position 1,185 of record CAYSCB010000291.1, on the reverse strand, counting down.
GGTTCTGCACAACAGAACGGGGTCCCTGGCGGGGGAGGGGTGTTCCTACGGTGGGGGCGGGCTGCAGCCGCCGACGCACAGCTCCCACTCCAACACGTCGACGCCGCGGCCGGGTGACACCACCCCGGTGCCGGGGTCGCGGTCCGAGATGAGGGCGACGACGTAGCCCTTGAGCTGACCGTCGATGCGGGCCTCGAGGCGGACGGCGCGCACCGCGGGTACCGAGGCGCTGCAGCACAACGTCCCCATCTGCGCCGACGGGGTCATGTCGCTGCCGAGGCCGTGAACGACGAGCTCGTCGGCGATCAACGGTTGGGTCTGGCTGACCGCACCCTTCCAGTGCACGTCGAGGTCCGTCCCGGGTGTGATCACCTTGCCGGTCGATGTGAAGCTCGACCCGTTGGCGTCGTCGGTCGTGATGACAGCGCCCGGTGGTGCTCCCATGTAGGTCGTGGTGGTGGCAGCCAACTGGACCTTCGTGACCTTCGGGTGCATCCAGACCTGGCAGGGGTTGTTGAGCAGCGTCTTCTCGGGCGTGCAGGCGAAGCGGACGTCCATGGTCAGCGAGGATCCGACGAGCGAGGCTGCGTCCGGGAATCGGGACTGGCAGTCCGTCGACCGGTAGAGGTCGTACGCAGTCGTCTGCGAAGTGGTCACGAACGTCGGGAAGGTCGCCGAGCAGGTCGTCGCCCCCCGGGTCAGCGAGAACGTCGTGGTGCCCTCGTCGTAGAAGCCGCCCTCGAGGATGGCCTGTTGGCCTACGACTGCGTCCAGGGTGGCCAGGCGGGCGAACCCGGGCATCGACGTCGAGCCGGATGCGGTCGAGATGTTCGTCAGCTGGAGTTGGTAGTAGCGGTCGTTGGCCGGGTCGTTTCCCCGACGAGCCTGGCAGTAGCCGAGGCCGCGGGTTGTCGCCGAGCAGGGCTCCCCGCGGGGAGGTGACGTGGTCATGTCGTAGGCGATCTCCGCTGCGGGACCTGAGCCGGTCGCAACGGTCGCTGCGTTGATCCAGTCCGCCTGGCCGCCCACCACCCGTGCCGACGACGACGCCCCGCTCCCCACCCAGGCGTTCGTGCGCAGTGATACATCGGTCAGCCTCAGGGTGTCGACGTACGGGCACCCGAGCACGCCGAGGCAGCTGAAGTCGAACGAGATCGCGACCGTGATCTTGGCGCCGTCGAGCTG
>CAYSCB010000290.1:0-4072 GCA_964429335.1 uncultured Aquihabitans sp. | reverse complement strand
TCTACCTCCCGCTGCTCGAGGAGACCGGCTACATGCCGACCGAGAAGTACGCGAGCGCGTCGGAGATCTTCGGGTACTGCCAGCTGCTCGGACGGCATTTCGGCCTGTACGACCACGCCCTGTTCCAGACCGAGGTCGACTCGCTCACCTGGGACGACGACACCAAGCGTTGGGAGGTGCGCACCCAGCGGGGTGACCGCATCCGGACCCGCTTCTTCATCTCCGCCGGCGGTCTCATGCACAAGGCGAAGCTGCCGGGCATCAGGGGCATCGACGACTTCGAGGGCAAGGCGTTCCACACCACGCGTTGGGACTACGACTACACCGGCGGTAGCCCGACCGAACCGATGGACCACCTGGCGGACAAGGTGGTCGGCATCATCGGCACCGGGGCGACGTCGGTCCAGGTCGTCCCGCAACTCGCGAAGTCGGCGAAGGAGGTCTACGTCTTCCAGCGGACGCCTTCCGCGGTCGGCGTGCGGGCACAGGCGCCGATCGACGAGGCGTGGTTCCGCTCCCTTCCTCCCGGGTGGCAGCGCGAACGGACCATCAACTTCACCAACGTCGCCACCGGTCAGCAACCGGAGGTCGACCTCGTCGGCGACGGCTGGGGCCAAGCGTTGCGCGTGGACACCCAACGTCAGCCGAGCGACGATGCCGAGAAGGCGGAGCTCGAGGCGATCGACTTCGAGATCATGGAAGGGTTCCGCCGGCGCGTCGACGAGGTGGTCGAGGATCCCGAGACCGCCGAGAAGCTCAAGCCGTGGTACGGCAAGCACTGCAAGCGACTCTGCTTCCACGACGAGTACCTGCAGTCGTTCAACCTGCCCAACGTCCACCTCGTGGACACCGACGGCAAGGGCGTCCGCGAGATGACCGCGGCTGGTCCCGTCGTCGGCGGAGTGGAGTACCCGCTCGATCTCCTGGTGTTCGCGTCGGGCTTCGAGGTCACCACCGGGCTCGTCGATCGCCTCGGCTTCGACCCGGTCGGCCGTGGTGGCGTGCACCTCAGCGAACGCTGGCACGACGGCACCCACTCGCTGCACGGCATCCTCACCGCCGAGTTCCCGAACTTCTTCGTCGTCAGCTTCATCCAGGCCGGCTTCGGTCTGAACTTCGTGCACTTCCTGTCGGAGTCGACGGCGCATATCGCCTGGCTGATCGACCACTGCATCGACGAGGACATCGCGTCGATCGAGGCGACCGTCGAGGCCGAGGACGAGTGGATCGAGATCCTCTGGAAGGCCTCGGCGCCGTTGGCCCGCTACAACCAGACGTGCACGCCGAGCTACAACAACAGCGAGGGAGCACGGACGATGCTGGCCGCTCGCTCCGCAGTGTTCCCCGGGCCGTTGATGGAGTACGTGGAGCACCTCGATCGGTGGCGCGAGACCGGGAAGCTCGAAGGCACGCGGGTCGAACGAGGATCCTCCGACGCCTGAGGTCTCGAAGATGGGATCCGTCGCTCGCCACTTGGTCGACCTCGTCGCCTATGCGACACGGCGAGGTGACCACGACCGGGCGGACCGCGCCACCGTCGACCAGCTGACCGTCGCCGATGCCGACCTGGCGCTGCCCGCCGGGTTGGAGCTGCGTTGGCTCGGCGTCGCCGGCTTCTCACTCGCCTTCCAGGACACGACCCTGCTCATCGATCCATATGTCAGCCGCGTCTCCTTCGCGGACACCCTGCGGCGGCGCCCCGCGCTCCCCCGCCGGGATCTTCTCGACCAGTGGGTTCCGGCCGCGGACGCCGTGCTGCTCGGCCACACCCACTTCGACCACGCGGTCGACGCCCCGGCGATCGCAGGTCGTGACGGCGCCACCGTCTACGGAGGTGCATCGGCTGCTCACCTCATGGGTCTCCACGGCCGAGGCGAGCTGGCCGTCGAGGTCGTACCTCACCGGCCCTACGACATCGGACCGTTCACCGCCACGTTCGTGCCGAGCCGGCACTCGAAGCTCCTCCTCGGCCGGAGCGTGCCCCAGAGCGGCGAGATCACCTGCGAACACGTCGGAGCACTGAACCCGAGCGCGTACCGGTGCGGCCAGACGTGGGGCATCCACATCGCCGTCGACACGCCTGGAGGCCCCTTCACCCTGTACCACCAGGGGTCAGCGGACCTCATCGAGGACGAGATCCGCCACCACGGCGTCGATCTCTTCCTGTGCGGTGTCGCCGGTCGACAGTTCACCGAGGACTACACGTCGAGGATCCTCCGCTCGCTGCAACCGGATCGGGTCGTCGTGTCCCACCACGACGACTTCTTCGTCCCGTTGGAGGAACGTCAGGGATTCGCGTTCGGCGTCGCCGTCGAACGCTTCCCCGCTGAGGTCGCTGCGGTCAGTCGCGACATCGGCGTCCTCGCTCTCCCCGAGCCTGTCCCCCTGTCCTGAACGACCCTCCCCACCCCCCACAACTCCTGAAAACGGGGGTCGCTGTCGACAAGTTCTGTCGGTTTCGACCCCCAGAACGGGAGGATCCGAACATCGGACGCGTCGGCGGACGGTGCCTAGGCCGGCCGCAGCGCCAGTGACACGGTCGTCACCTTGCGACCCGCGGTCGCTGAGGTGGCACTGCGACCCGTCCATGCACCGGCTGTGACCGCAGCGCCCGAGTCGGCCGTGAGCGACAGGATGCGCCCGGAACCCGTACCGACCGACTCGCCGCGTTGGGTCATATCACCCGGTCCGACCCAGTCCGAGCTGGTCGAGGACTTCTCCGCCCAGTACGACACCACCCACGCCGACGCCGGGACCGATGCAAGCGATGGAGCGACATGGACCGTGGTCGTGGCGATCTCCTCACCCATGGCGACTGCGGCGATGGGCGAAGCTGCCTGCACCCCGCTGTAGGCGAGGAGCGTCACGTCGACCTTGGTCATCGCACTGAGGGCGAACCGCACCGTCGAGCCTGCGTCGCCGGCCGTCCCGCGACGTGCGAACACCCGTGTCTGGAGGTCACCCGACGAGATCACCCTGTCTGCCACGAGCGTCCAGCCGGCGGGCGGCAGTGGGTTGACCGCCACGTTCGTGGACACGAACGCCAGCAGCTGGTCGTTCTCCTGGACCGTCGCCGGGACCGTGACGTTCAGCGCGGTGGTGTTGCTCGATGCCGTCGCCACAGCACGGAACGCGATCGACGACGGCACCGGAGGTTCGGAGGTCACCGTGACGGTCGAGCTCGCTGTGCCGGTCGCGCCGTCGTCGTCGGTGACGGTCAGGGTGACCGTGTAGGTGCCCGAACCCGGGTACGTGAACTGCGCCGTGGCCCCGGTCTCTGCCGCGCCGGGCGGGCCGAACGTCCAGCGCCGCTCCACGATCGTGCCGTCGCTGTCGGTCGACGCGCTCGAGTCGAAGCTGCAGACCAGACCGGAGCAGCTGGAGGCGAAGGACGCGACCGGTGCCACGTTGGTCGGAGGCGGCGGTGTCGACTCCCCGGGGAGGAACACGGTGTGGGCCGAACCGCTCTGCGCGGCAACGATCCCGGAGATCGCCAGTTTGACGGGTGTGGTGCGGACCGTGGTGGTGCCGTCTCCGAGCTGACCGTTGGTGTTCTGACCCCACGCGTAGACGTCGCCGTCCGCGGTGATCGCGAAGGTCTGGTCGCGACCGTCACCCACCTCGACCGAGGCGGGGACTCCCGGCACCACAGTTGGTGAGAGCCGGTTCGCTGTCGAACCGAGACCGAGCTGGCCGCGGTAGCCACGACCCCATGTGAGCACCGCACCGTCGGTCCTGACCGCGACGGTGTGGTGTGCGCCCGCATCGACGTGGGCGACACCGGTGAGGTTCGACACCGTGACCGGACTCGAGCGGCGCGTGGTCGTTCCGTCCCCGAGCTGCCCGTACTGGTTGTCACCCCACGCTTTGACGGTTCCATCCGTCAGACGAGCAACTCCGTGGTTCCGACCTCCGGAGATCTCGACGACCCCGGACAGGTTCGGTATGACGACTGGACTGTTCCTCCTGACGGTGGTGCCGTCACCAACCTCACCCATGGCGTTCGAACCCCACGCCAGGACCGTGCCGTCCGATCGGAGTGCGTAGCTCATGTCGCGGCCGCCGGCCACCT
>CAYSCB010000289.1:0-4094 GCA_964429335.1 uncultured Aquihabitans sp. | reverse complement strand
CCGCCGCTCGGTCGCCCGGTGGGCGATCTCGAACGGCCGATCGGCAAACCGTGACGCGCTCGCTGCGATCGTCGCGGCCCGGGCCGCCACGCTGAGCGATCCTGCAGGGGTCTGCTCGCCGACGGTCTGGACATCGGAGGAGATCGAGGAGCTGTTGTGGGTCGGCGTCGCCGACTGGTGCGAAGCAGCCGGCGTCGATCCGATCGATCCGGTCGACATCGCGGCAACGCTCGACACGTACCTCCGTCACCTGTCGGCCAGGCGGCTGATCGCAGTCGGTTCGGATCCGGTCGCATCGCTGCGTCGCGCGGTCCTCGACCAGGGTGGTCCACGATCGGCGAGCCATCCCACCCTCTCGCGTCACCGCCTGGCGCCGGTGGTACCCATCGCCTGACCGGCGCCACCGGCACGTCCCGGGCGGGTTGCCGACCCGACGTCGGTTCCATCTATCGTCGGGCTCCGTGACGATCGACGCCGCCACCAGCGCCGGGCGCCCCTCCGCTGGGACCTTCCCGGACGAAGCCAGCTTCCGCGCCGAGGTCGCCGACTGGATGGCGGATCACCTCACCGGTGACTTCGCCGTCCTCCGCCACCGTGGCGGACCCGGCGACGAGCACGCCTTCGTCTCCGAACGCATGGCGTGGGAGCGCGAGCTCGCGTCGGGTGGCTGGACCTGCGTCGGCTGGCCGACCGAACACGGCGGGCGCGGCCTGCCGCTGCACCTCGAGGTCGCCTTCCACGAGGAGTACGCACGTGCCGGCGGCCCTGGACGCGCCGGGCTCATCGGTGAGGGACTGCTGGGCCCCACCCTCATCCACTTCGCCTCACCGGAGGTCCGCCGACGGTTCCTGCCCGGCATCGTGTCGGGAACCGAGTTCTGGTGCCAGGGCTACTCGGAGCCGAACGCAGGATCGGACCTCGCGAACGTGTCGACGAGAGCACGGCTCGACGGCGGCGAGTGGGTGATCGACGGCCAGAAGGTGTGGACGTCGCTCGCCCAGTGGTCTGACTGGTGCTTCGTCGTCGCACGCACCGAGGACGGCTCCTCCCGCCACCACGGCCTGTCCTACCTGCTGGTGCCCATGGACCAGCCCGGCATCGAGGTTCGTCCCATCCGCCAGATCACCGGCACCGCCGAGTTCAACGAGGTCTTCTTCGACGGGGCCCGCACAGCAGCCGACCTCGTCGTCGGCGAACCGGGCGATGGTTGGAAGGTCGCGATGGGCACGCTCGCGTTCGAGCGCGGCGTGCTCACCCTCGGCCAGCAGATGGCCTTCGACCGGGAGCTCGGCGAGATCATCGCGACGGCGCGACGAACCGGCGCGCTGGACGATCCGCTGCTGCGTCGACGGGTGACCGACCTGTGGGTCCGCGTCCGGATCATGCGCTGGAACGCGCTCCGTGCGCTGCGGGTGGACGAGAACGTGGCACTCCCCCGTGAGGCGATGATCAACAAGCTGTACTGGGCGAGCCTGCACCGGGACATGGGCGAGGTCGCCATGGACGTGCTCGGCGCCGAGGCCCTCCTCACCCGCTACTCGGAGCCCGACGAGGGCGACGCCGGTGAGGACGAGATGTCGGCGCTGCACAAGCTCTTCTTCTTCAGCCGCTCCGACACGCTCTACGGCGGCTCCAACGAGATCCAGCGGAACGTGATCGGCGAACGAGCCCTCGGCCTGCCGAGGGAACCCCGCTGACGGATCGGACGGAGGACCCCATGGCCCCACAGGCTGCACCACCCGAACCCCCCGGACGGGGCCTGCTCGACGGCCGGCGCGTGGTGATCACCGCGGCCGCCGGGACCGGCATCGGCGGGGCGCTGGCGCGCCGCTGCCTCCTCGAGGGAGCGACGGTCGTGATTTCCGACGCGCACGAACGTCGCCTCGGCGAGACCGCCGACGCGCTGGGCGAAGAACTCGGTACCCGACCCTCGACCGTCGTGTGCAACGTGACCGACGACGCCGATGTCCGCGGCCTCGTGGGCGCGGCGGTCACCGAGATGGGGGGCATCGACGTCTGGATGAACAACGCCGGCCTCGGCGGCAACGGGCTCGTGACCGAACTCACCGACGAGGAGTGGGACCGCGTCATCGGCGTCACGCTCACCGGCACGTTCAAGTGCCTCCGGGCCGTGCTCCCCGTGATGTACGAGCAGGGCTCCGGCGCGGTGGTGAACAACGCGTCGGTCCTCGGTTGGCGGGCGCAGGAGCGCCAGTCCCACTACGCGGCGGCGAAGGCCGGTGTGATGGCGCTGACCCGTTCCGCAGCGATCGAGGCAGCCGAACACGGCGTCCGGGTCAACGCCGTCAGCCCGAGCCTCGCCATGCACGCCAACCTCGCCAAGGTCACGCCGCCCGGACTGCTCGAGGAGCTCACCGCACGCGAGGCGTTCGGCCGCGCCGCGGAGCCGTGGGAGATCGCCAACGTGATGGTGTTCCTGGCGAGTGACCTGTCGAGCTACATGACCGGTGAGGTCCTCGCCGTGTCGAGCCAGCACCCCTGAGCCGACCTGTTGAGCACCTGGAGCACCCGATGAGCACCGTCGCCGAACCCGCTGCACTGCTCGACATGGTCGGGGCCGATCTCGGCACGACCGAATGGATCGAGGTCACCCGGGACCGCCTCGACGGGTTCGCCGCGGCGATCGGTGGGACCGGCCCCCTCACCGAGGGGTACCTCGCCCTGTCGATGGTCAACCTGTTCCTCCCCGACCTGCTGACCGTCGAGCGGACATCGATGGGCGTCAACGTCGGGCTCGACGGGGTGCGCTTCCCGGCGCCGGTGGCTGCCGGCACCCGGGTCCGGGCGAGCGGCACGGTCATCGCGGCATCGGAGGAGAAGGGCGGCGTGCAGGTGACGGTCCGCGTCACCGTCGAACGCGACGTCGACGGTGACGGCGTCGCTGACGCGGAGCCGGCATGCGTCGCCGACACCGTCAGCCGCTTCTTCCCCTGAGCTGACCCACCGCTGACCCACGTCATCCGACGATGCGCGGGAGGATTGGGAGCAGCGCGGAACGGCCCGTAACCTACGGCGTCCACCGATCGAGACGTCGACCCCGCCGCGGGGTCCGCACCAACAGGGGAGCCCGCAATGACCGAAGCCGTGATCGTCGCCACCGCCCGCACGCCGATCGGGCGCATGAGCAAGGGCTCGCTGAAGGACATGCGACCCGACGACCTCTCCGCGCACATCATCAAGGCGGTCCTCGACAAGGTGCCTGCGCTCGACCGCACCGAGATCGAGGACGTCCTGTGGGGCTGCGGCCAGCCCGGCGGCGAGTCCGGCCACAACATCGCGCGCGTGTCCGCCGTGCTCGCCGGTCTCGACGACGTCCCCGGCGCCACCGTGAACCGCTACTGCTCGTCGTCGCTCATGACGATCCGCATGGCCGCGCACGCGATCAAGGCCGGCGACGGCGACGTGTTCGTCGCGGGCGGCGTCGAGACCTCCAGCCGCTTCCCGTTCGGCATGGCCGACGGGCCAACGAACCCGATCTTCGCCGATGCCCAGGCCCGCTCCGCCGAGCGCGCCACCGGCGGCGCCCCGGTGTGGGCACCCCAGCCGGGCCTGCCCGACATGTACCTGGCGATGGGTCAGACCGCCGAGAACGTCGCCCAGCTCGAGGGCGTCAGCCGCCAGGACCAGGACGAGTTCGCCGTCCGCAGCCAGAACCTCGCCGAGGAGAGCCTGGACAACGGGTTCTGGGAGGCCGAGATCACGACGGTGACCACTCCCGACGGCGAGGTCGGCCGCGACGACGGCATCCGACCCGGCACCACCTACGAGAAGGTGAGCCAGCTCGCCCCGGTGTTCCGGCCCGACGGCACCGTGACCGCCGGCAACGCCTGTCCGCTGAACGACGGCGCGGCCGCCGTGGTCGTGATGAGCGACACCAAGGCCAAGGCGCTGGGGCTGACTCCCCTGGCCCGCATCATCTCCTCCGCCGCGACCGGCCTCAACCCCGAGATCATGGGCCTCGGACCGATCGAGGCGGTGCGCAAGGCACTCGGTCGGGCCGGCATGTCGGTCGACGACATCGACCTGTTCGAGATCAACGAGGCGTTCGCCGCCCAGGTGCTGCCGTCGGCCCG
>CAYSCB010000288.1:0-4108 GCA_964429335.1 uncultured Aquihabitans sp. | reverse complement strand
CGGGACCAACCCACCCCACCCGGACCAACCGACAACCGCTCGATCACCCGCGCCCAGGCGCGAACACCCGCGCTGCAGCACTGCTCAGACCAGCGGCCCGAGAGCGATGAGCGCATGGATGACCGTCAGGCGGAACGACGACACGCGGCAGACCGCTGTGGTATGCATCCAGGAGAAGGGCGACTGACTGACGTTCGCGCCCATCTGACGCCTTCCCCCACATCCGTCCGCCGGTCAGCACCGGCGAGGGGGAACATGTCCAAGCACACGAACCACGGTCGTACCCACGACCACCTCCTGTTGGGTGCCTACGGTGAGGACCGCGCGCAGCGCTGGTACCTGGATCGGGGATATCTGCTCTACGACCGCAACTGGCGGTGCAACGACGGGGAGCTCGACCTCGTCCTGGGGCTCGTCGACGGTCCGACGCACACGATCGTCTTCAGCGAGGTCAAGACCCGCTCGGGTCTTCGGTATGGCTCGCCGTTCGAGGCAGTCGGGCGCGACAAGCAGCGGCGGATCCGTCACCTGGCGATGACCTGGCTCGATGCACACGACGTGCGGGCACACCACCTCCGGTTCGACGTGGTCGCGGTCACCGGTGGTCGCATCGAGGTGATCGAAGCTGCGTTCTGAGCCCGGATCGTGCCGACACATCGTTCAGCGACGCGGTCCCCGTGTGAGGCGTCGTTCCCAACACCCGCGGTGCCAGTGCCGACGCAGATCGGGCGCATCGCGGGGGACCGCGACGATGTGACCGGTCCCGGGTGCGATGTCGCGGGTGCAGCCCGGGCACACGTATCGCTTGGTCGCCTCGTAGGGCTGGATCCTGCGCACCTCGCAGTCCGCTGTCGCCGTGTAGTCGATCACGATCGTCGGTCCTCAGCCGAGGAGGGCCCAGACGATGACGACCGCAGCGACGACGAGTGCAGCACCGACGTAGAGGTAGTCCCAGTTCGACCGTCGGTGCTGGCGATGCGGGTTCATGCCCATGTGCAGATCATCGCGCCCCGACCGGGGACCGGTCCCCGCTCCTGAACCGTGGAGTCGGCCGTCGTGGTGCCATACGATGCACCCGACGGCCCGCTCGGGTCGGGATCGCAGCTCGGCGCTGCCCGCGGTGTCCCACGACGGGACTCCGCCGTCGCCGGATCCGTCCGGATCCGGCCGCTCCCTGGGAGGCGCCAAGTGCTCGCGTCCGTCACCTCCGCAACGCTGCTCGGCGTGCGTGGCCACCGAGTCGTCGTCGAGGCCCACGTCTCGAACGGCCTCCCGGGCTTCAGCATCGTCGGCCTGCCCGACGCATCCTGTCGAGAATCTCGAGACCGCGTCCGCGCGGCCCTGCTGTCGTCGGGTCACGAATGGCGTCAGCAGCGGGTGACGGTCAACCTCGCGCCGACGAACCTGCGCAAGGTCGGCGCCGGACTCGACCTCGCGATCGCGCTCGCACTGCTCGTCGCGACCGGACAGATCGACGCGGAGCTCGTCGCCGGCCGTGCGTTCGTCGCCGAGCTCGGCCTCGACGGTGGGCTGCGCCACGTGGTCGGCATGCTGCCGCTGTGCGAGGCCGTCGGTGACGAGCGCCCCGTGGTCGCGCTCGACGACGTCGCCGAGGCCGCCCTCGTGAGTCCGGACGTCCAGGGTGCCCGGAACCTCCGTGAGCTCGTCGCCGCGCTGCGTGGCGACGAGCCGTGGCCCGATCCCGAACCGCGTCGGTCGCCTGCTCCGGCCGTCGTGGAACCGGACCTCGCCGACGTGCAGGGCCAAGCGGTCGCCCGACGTGCGCTCGAGGTCGCTGCCGCCGGTGGACACCACCTGCTCATGGTGGGACCGCCGGGAGCGGGCAAGACCATGCTCGCCGAGCGGCTGCCGGGACTGCTGCCGGATCTGGACGACCGGGCGGCGCTCGAGGTGTCACGGGTCCACTCCGCCGCCGGGGCGCTGCAGGACGTGAGCCAGCTGTTGCGACGCCCGCCACTGCGGGCACCGCACCACACAGCGTCGATGGTGGCGCTGATCGGTGGCGGCTCCTCGGTGCTGCGACCGGGTGAGATCTCCCTCGCTGCCGGTGGTGTCCTGTTCCTGGACGAGCTCGGCGAGTTCCCGGCATCGCATCTCGATGCTCTCCGCCAGCCGTTGGAGTCCGGTGTCGTCCGGGTGGCCCGGGCCCACGTCGGCGCGACCCTCCCCGCACGCTTCGTGCTGGTCGCCGCGACGAACCCCTGTCCGTGCGGCGCCGGACCGCTCGGTGCCTGCCGATGCAGCGCGGCGCAGATCCAGCGGTACCTGCGCCGGCTGTCGGGTCCGTTGCTCGATCGCTTCGACCTGGGCCTCTGGGTCGATCCACCGCCGGCGGATCAGGTGCTGGTAGCGAGCTCCCGAGGCGAGTCGACCGCTGTGGTGCGTGAACGCGTGCGTCGTGCGCGTGTCCGCGCAGCGGCGCGGGGCGTCCGGGTCAACCGGGACCTTCGTGGCGAGGCGTTGGATCGGGCAGCGCCGCTGTCGCCCGACGCGCTCGAGGTGCTCCGTGAGCGGCTCGCGTCCGGTCGGCTCACGATGCGAGGTGCTCAACGTGTCCGGGCAGTGGCGCTGACCCTCATGGACCTCGACGGATGCGACGGCCCGCTCGGTTCGGCCCACGTGCACACGGCGCTGTCGCTTCGATCCCATGGCGACGTCCTCGGGGTGGCGGCGTGATCGCGCGGCAGGTCCCACCCGGCGAGGTGGACGGGCCGGTTCCCCACGAGGCCCACCTGGGAGCGCTCGCCGCATTGCCCTACCTCGGTGCGACGTCGCTGCGCACGCTGCTCGCGGAGGGAACGCCCGCCGAGGTGTGGGAACGCGTCCGTCGTGGCCGACTCGGAGCCGCCGTCACGGCCCGGCTGCCGCCAGCGGTGCGTGCCGCCGCGGCGGAATGGCCAGCCGCGGCACAGCAGATCGACCCGGAGGCGATGTGGCGACGTTGGCGCCGGGCCGGCATCGGTGTGGTGTCGCTCGGTTCGCCGGGATACCCGTCGTGTCTCGCGGAGGATCCGGAGCCGCCGGTGGTGCTGTTCCACCGTGGTGACCCCGACGTGCTCGCCCGACCCAGGGTGGCGATCATCGGCACGCGGCGCTCGACTGCGTACGGCCGCCGGGTCGCTCACTCCATGGGACGCGACCTGGCCGCAGCGGGAGTGTGCGTTGTGTCGGGGCTGGCCTTGGGCATCGACGCCGCAGCGCATCGCGGCGCTGTCGGAACCGACGGGGTCGGGCCCGCCGCTGTCGTCGGCGGAGGTGTGGATGCGCCGGGACCGGCGACGAACGCGGAGCTCGCCCGCGAGGTGATCGACCGTGGCGTCGTGCTGTCGGAGGTTCCTCCGGGGACGCCGCCGGCGCCGTGGCGGTTCCCGGTGCGCAACCGCATCCTCGCCGGACTCGCCCAGGTCGTGATCGTCGTCGAGTCCGCCGCAGCCGGCGGGTCGATGCTCACCGTCGAGCAGGCTCAGCTGCGGGGTCGGTCCGTGCTCGCGGTCCCAGGTCCCGTCGACAGCGCGGCGTCCGAGGGCACCAACCGGTTGCTCGCCGAGGGTGCGGGCGTGTGTGTCGACGTCGACGACGTGCTCATGGCGCTGGGGTTCGAGGCCGATGTGGCCGGATTCGCTGCCGGGCCACCGATCGAGGCCCGACAGCGACCGGACGGGGACGCGGGATCGGTGCTCGATGCGCTTGCGTTCGTTCCGGTGCCCGTCGAGGCGCTGGCACGTGAGGTGGGCCTCGATCTCGCCCGTCTGTCGGTCGCGCTCGGCGAGCTCGAACGTCTCGGCTGGGCCGAACGACGTGGACCGTTCGTCGAGCGCGTGGCGCGTGGTCGGGTCGACGGCTCGTCGCCGCGGTCCCGGTAGCGTCGTGGAGATCGAGTGTGTGTTCACGGAGCGCGCTCGATACGCTACGGAGAGCAGTCGTCCGACAGGCAGGGGCAACCAGGGTGTCGATGGGTTCGTGGGAGGTCGAAGCGTTCACAGCGGCGCTTCCGCTCGCGCCGTCGACGGTCTCGGTCTACCGCCGGGACGTCGCCGCCTTCATCCACTGGGTCGAGGCGCCCCCGCGGCACGTCGACGGCCCCGAC
>CAYSCB010000287.1:0-4113 GCA_964429335.1 uncultured Aquihabitans sp. | reverse complement strand
AACGGTCACAAGTGGTTCACCACCGGTGCGAACCTCGCCACCTACACGACCGTCATGTGCCGGACCGAGGACGAGGACGTCTCCCCGTATCTGGCGTTCTCGATGATCATCGTCCCGACCGACACACCCGGCTACGAGATCGTGCGCGAGACGCCGTTGCTCGGCATCCGCGGCGGGCACTGCGAGATCCGCCTCACCGACGTTCGGGTTCCGGCGGCCAACCTCCTCGGTCCACGTGGGCACGGGTTCGTCATCGCCCAGGAACGCCTCGGTCCGGGACGGATCTTCCACTGCATGCGGTGGCTGGGACAGGCGCAACGCGCGTTCGAGCTGATGTGCGATCGGCTGAACTCGCGCGAAGCGTTCGGCGAACCGCTCGCGGCGAAGCAGCTGATGCAGTCCCACGTGTTCGAGTCCTATGCGGAGATCCAGTCCTGCCGGCTGTTGACGTTGCACGCAGCGGCGGCGATCGACCGGGGTGAGCAGGCACGTGTCGAGATCGGCACGATCAAGGTCGTCGGTGCCCGGATGCTGCACAACGTCATCGACCGGGCGGTCCAGGTCCACGGGGCGATGGGGCTGACCGACGACACCCCGTTGAGCTTCATGTACCGCACCGCTCGGTTCGGACGCATCTACGACGGGCCGGACGAGGTGCACATCCACACGGTCGCCCGACGCATCCTGAAGACCACCCGGGACGGCGCTCACTGGACGTTCGCCCGATGACGACCTCCAGCGACGATCCTGTGCTCGACGGTTCCACCGAGTTCGAACGCGACACGGCGGTCGAACGAATCGGTGACGGTTGCTTCGGTGCGCGGATCTCGCCGGCGTGGTGGATCGTCGCTGGTCCCAACGGCGGGTACGTCGCCGCGGTGGTCCTGCGGGCCGTGGTGGCTGCGGTCGACGACGACGGCCGTCGACCGCTCTCGGCGACGTTCCACTACCTGCGCCCACCGGCGGCCGGGGACGTGCGGATCGACGTGACCGTCGAACGGGTCGGACGCACGGTCAGCAACGTGTCGGCGCGGATGACCCAGGACGGTCGTCTGCTGGTGCTCGCGCTCGTGGCGCTCGGCGTCGCCCGCCCTGATGCGCTCACCTTCGACGAGACCGACGGCCTGCCGCGTCGCCCTGACGGGAGCGCGGTGCCGCACTGGTCCGACATCGCGCCGAACCCGATCGATCCGGAGCGCGACATCCCGATGCGCGCCCGCTACGAGATGCGGTGGGGCTTCGGCGGCATCCCGTTCGCAGGCGAGCCGGGGTCGACCGCTGAGAGCGCTGGGTGGTTGCGACTGAAGGAGTCGCCGCCGGTGGATGAGGCGGTGCTCGTCGCGATGGCCGACGCATGGCTCCCGCCGGTGTTCAGCCGAACGACGGAGCAGGTCGCGGTGCCCACCGTCGACCTGACCGTGCACTTCCGTGCCAGGCCAGAAGCGTCGTTGAACGGCGCCGACGCGGCCTGGTGCTTCTGCCGATTCGCGAGTCCCGTCGCCCGTGACGGCTACATCGTCGAGCACGGTGCGCTCTGGGACGCGTCCGGCGTCCTGCTCGCGGACGTCCGTCAGCTCGCGGTGGCAGTGTGAGGGCGATCCGGCTGCGGATGATCCGGGGCGCTCACCGGCCGATGGCGCCTATCCTGACGGTGACACATGGATGACCGGCCCCGAAGTCTCCGGGCCATGCTCGCCGAGGCGAAGGATGCCTCGGAGGTCATGGTCGACCTGGCCTATGCGGCCGTGTACTTCAACGACCCCGGCATGGCCGACGAGCTCGGCGAGCTGGAGGAGCGGCTCAACGACCTCGTGCAGGAGATGCGGGCCGTGTGCGTCCTCGCCGTCCGTCGCCCAGCCGAGGCGCAGGGCATGGCGTCGGTGCTCCAGGTCGTCTCGGCGATCGAGGGCATCGGCAACGCGGCGGTCGACATCACACGCATCGTGACGCACCGCCTCGGCATCCCCAACGAGCTCATCGCGGACCTGTCGAACGCGGACGAGGTGTCGCACCGGGTGTGGATCCGTGAAGGCTCCCACATGGCGCACCGACCGCTGAAGGACCTCGAGATCCCGGTCCAGTGCGGCATGCGGGTCGTCGCGATCCGTCGCGGTCGTTCCTGGATGATCGAGGAGGTCGACGGCGACGTCGTCCTGCTGCCCGACGACGTCCTGTTCCTCCGAGGGTCTCCGGCGGGGATCTCCCGGCTCCACGAGCTGGCCGCTGCTCCGACGTGGGAACCGCCGGAGGTGCCGGAGTCGGACGCCCTGACCGATCTCGACCGGGCCGTCGACGTGCTCGTCGAGATGAAGGACGTCTCGGAGACGGCGGTGGGGCTCGCCTACTCGGCGCTCGCCCTGCGCGACACCGGCCTCGCTGCGGAGGTGAACCACCTCGCCGAGCGGCTCGACGAGATGAAGGACCACCTGCACCTCTGGGTGCTGCGCGCAGCCAAGCACGACGTGGATCCGTCGCCGCTGCGTGGGCTGCTGCAGCTCGCAGCGGCCGCAGAGGAGATCGGCGACCAGGCAGCGCAGATGGTGTGGCTGATCGCCGACGGCGCCGAGTTCCACCCGATCGTCGACATCGCGCTCGGCGAGGCGGATGTGGTCGCGACGCGGGTGCCGGTCGCCGCGGGTTCTGTGGTCGCGGAGCGATCGCTCGGCGAGCTGCAGCTCGACATCGAACCGGGCTTCTGGATCCTCGCGATCCGCCGGGACAACCGCTACCTCTACCAACCCCGCGGGTGGGTCCGTCTGCTCGCCGGCGACGACCTGATCGCGACGGGACCGCACGAGGGTCGGGACCGGCTTGCAGAGCTGTGCGGCTGGCGCCTGATCGAGGACGACGACGATCCGACCGGACGTGTCGAGCTCAAGCCGCTGAGCCCGGTGCGGACCTGAGGGCCGCCACCCGTCGGTCCGCGCGTCGCTCGGGAGTCGTGTCGTCGCGATCGTCGTCACGTCCGTGTCGACGGGGACCCACCGGATGCCGACGGTAGCGTGGGGCGCGTGATCGAGCCCCTCCGTCTGCTCACCGTGCACGCGCATCCTGACGACGAGTCGTCGAAGGGCGCGTCGACCGTCGCGAAGTACCGGTCGGAGGGGATCCCCTCGACGTTGGTCTGCTGCACGGGCGGCGAGGCCGGCGACATCCTGAACCCGGCGATGGACCGCCCAGAGATCCACGAGCACCTCGCGGACGTGCGGCGTGAGGAGCTCGCCGCGGCGACCGACGCCATCGGCTACGAGACCGTCGAGATGCTCGGCTACCACGACTCGGGCATGCCCGACAGCCCGGAGAACGCCCGTCCGGACAACTTCTGGAACGCACCGCTCGACGAGGCGGTCGGCAAGCTGGTGGCGATCATCCGCCGGGACCGGCCGCAGGTCATCGTCACCTACCCCGAGGACCAGTCGCACTACGCGCACCCGGACCACCTGCGCGTCCACGACATCACCGTGCCGGCGTTCGACCGGGCGGCGGATCCGGACTGGTACCCCGATGCCGGTGCACCCTGGCAGCCGCTCAAGCTCTACTACACCGTCTGGTCGGTCTCCCGCATGGTCGGTCTGCACGAGAAGTTCCTCGAGCTCGGTCTCGAGTCCCCGTTCGACGAGAACTGGCGGAAGCGGTGGTCCGATGCGTCCCAGGACGACCGAATCACCACCCGTGTCGACATCCACGGGTTCTACGAGGTCCGCGAGAAGGCGCTGCTCGCGCACGCGACGCAGATCGACCCGACCTCGGCGTTCTGGTTCGGGCTCCCGTCGGACGTGGCGTGCGAGGTGCACCCCTTCGACGACTACATGCTGGCGCGCTCGCTGGTCGACACCGAGATGCCGGAGACCGACCTGTTCGCCGGTGTCCCCGGGCGTGCGGCGGTGGCGCGCTGATGGTCGCAGCGTCGTCGTTGGTCGAACGACTCGGGTATCCGGCCGATGCCTCGCTCGTCATCATCAACTGCGACGACCTCGGCATGTGCCACGCTGCGAACGAGGCGGTCTACGACTGCCTGCGGGATGGGCTGGCGACCTCCTCGACGTTGATGGTCCCCTGCCCGTGGGCGCGAGATGCAGCGGCGCGCTACCGCGGCGAGGACATCGGCGTGCA
>CAYSCB010000286.1:0-4132 GCA_964429335.1 uncultured Aquihabitans sp. | reverse complement strand
GCGACGACGCAGCCGCGGAGATCGCCGATCTGACCGGAGGGAAGAACGCCGACGTCGTCCTCGACTTCGTCGGCAGCGACTCCACGATCCAGCTCGCCGTCGCCGCTGGACGCTCCCTCGGCCACATCACCGTGGTCGGGATCGCCGGCGGGTCCTACCCGTTCAGCTTCTTCACCGTCCCCTACGAGGCGTCCCTGGCGACGACCTACTGGGGGAGCATCCCGGAACTCATGGAGGTCCTGAATCTGGCAGAACGGGGCCTGATCCGCGCCGAGGTCGAACGGATCTCGATCGACGAAGCGCCCGACGGCTACCGACGTCTGGCCCGTGGAGAGGTCGACGGGCGCCTGGTGGTCGTCCCCGGGTGATCGGACACGTCGGCTCCGCGGCGGCGATCGAGACCCACTCCGCGTCGCTGTTCTTCTTCGGCGACCGGGTCTACAAGGTCAAGAAGCCCGTCGATCTGGGGTTCCTCGACTTCCGCACCGAGGAGGGCCGAGCCGCGGCCTGTCGACGCGAGGTGGAGCTCAACCGACGCCTCGCCCCCGACGTGTACCTGGGGGTCGCCCAGATGACCGATCCCGATGGTCAGGTGTGCGAGCACCTGGTCGTGATGAGGCGCATGCCGCCGCACTGCCGGCTGCGAGCGTGCCTGGAACGAGGCGAGGACGTGCATGTCGCTCTCGAACGGATCGCCGACGAGCTGGCCAGCCTTCACGATGCATCGCCCCCGCCCGGGCCGATGGAGTCGGTGGCGACTCGCGACGCCATCCGGCGCCTGTGGTGCGACGGCTTCGAGTCGATGCGCCCCCACGTCGGGACCCTCATCGGGGCGACCGACCAGCAGCGGATCGAGGAGCTGGTGCTGAGGTTCCTGGCGGGACGGGCCCCGCTGTTCGAGCAGCGCATCCGGGACGGGGCGGTCCGCGACGGACACGGGGACCTGCAGGCCGAGGACATCTTCCTGCTCGACGACGGCCCCCGGGTTCTCGACTGCCTCGAGTTCGACGACACCCTCCGCTGGGGCGACGTGCTGGGCGACGCTGCGTTCCTCGCCATGGACCTGGAGCGCTTCGGGCGACCGGAGCTCGCCCGCCTCTTCCTCGACGCATTCGGTCAGCGCTCGGGGATCCCGTGGCCGCCGGCTCTCGAGCACCACTACGTCGCCTACCGGGCCCACGTGCGAGCCAAGGTCGGTGTCATCCGCGCCGGTCAGGGAGCCGGCAGCACCGCCGAGGTCGACCGGTTGCAGGCCCTGTGCCGCCGGCACCTCGAGGCGGCCCGCGTTCGAGTGGTGCTCGTCGGCGGTCTTCCCGGAACAGGAAAGACGACGCTGTCACGACGGCTGGCCGAGCGGGTCGACGCGGTCGTCCTCCGCTCCGACGAGCTGCGACGACGGCTCCCAGAGGCAGGTCGGTACGCCCCGACCACCACGGACGAGGTCTACGCCGACCTGCTGGCCGAGGCCGAGCACCACCTCGCTCACGGTCGGCACGTGGTGCTCGACGCCACCTGGTCCGCACCCGAGCACCGTCGGCTCGCCCGGACGGTGGCCGATCGGGTTGCGGCGGACGTGGTCGAGATCGAGTGCGTCGCTCCCGCCGGGGTGACCGTCGAGCGCATCCGACATCGTCTCGCCGCCGGCGTCGACCTCTCGGAGGCCACCCCCGAGGTGGCGGAACAGATGGCCCGTCGATTCGGTCCCTGGCCCGAAGCCGAACAGGTCCGGACCGACCTCGCTCCCGAGGACTCGACCCGTTCGGCTCTCCTCGCGTTCGGGTGACCTTCGTCCCTTCCTCCGCGCCGTCCGGGGAGGACATGATGACCACGAGGCGAACCCCCGACGAAGGGTTGTCGGCCATGACCGACCACGATGCTGCACCGGACGCCGACCAGGAACTGCCTGCGGGCCCCACCCGGAGCCGACGCCTGAGCGCGTCGGACACCGTGTTGTGGGACCTGGACCGCGATCCCGTGCTGCGTTCCACGATCACCGCGGTCGCCTTGCTGGACCGGGCGCCGGACTGGGGTCGTCTTCGCACGCGCATCGACCGGGCCAGCCAGCTCATCCCACGGATGCGCCAGCGGGTCGGTCCTGCACCGTTGGGCATCGGAGCGCCCCGCTGGGTGGACGACGGGGACTTCGACCTCGACCACCACCTCCGCCGCGTCCGCGTCCCCCTCCCCGGTCGACTGCGGGACGTCCTGGATCTGGTTCAGCCGATCGCCTCCGACTCCTTCGACCCGGTGCGACCCCTGTGGGAGTTCACCTTGGTCGAAGGGATGAGGGGCGGGGGTGCCGCCCTCGTGCAGAAGCTGCACCACTGCCTCACGGACGGGGTCGGTGGGATGGAGTTGGCCCTCCTGTTGCTCGACGACGTGAGGGACCAGCCGGAGCCCGACGACCTGTCGCTGCGGCTGAGCCCGCATCTCGCGACTCCTCCCGGCGCACAGGGACTGCGACGAGCTGCGCGCGTTCCGCTCGCCGTGTCGTCGGCCGCGCTCACGGCGGCGACGGCAACGCTGAAGGACCCGTTGGGCACCGTGACCGATGTCGGCGAGCTGGCCGGCGGCGTGCTGCGCCTGCTCTCGCCGGTGCGTGTCACGAGTCCGCTGATGGAGCGCCGGAGCCTCCGCCGCAGGTTCCACTCGATCGACGTCAGCCTCGAGGACCTCAGAGCAGCTGGACACGCGGCGGGAGGAACGCTGAACGATGCGTTCATGGCCGCAGTGGTCGAGGGTCTCCGCCGCTACCACCAGGACCACGGGACGGAGCTGGAGCACCTGTCGATCACGATGCCGGTCAGCATGCGCCGCACCGGGGACGCCGTCGGCGGCAACCGGTTCACCCCCGCGCGCTTCGCAGTGCCGGCAAGGGCGATGCCGCCGATCGAACAGATGCGGACCATCGGAGCGATCGCCCACAGCTGGCAGCACTCGAAGGCGCTCGCCCTCACCGACGCCGTGGCCGGAGCGCTCGACGTCCTCCCGCCTCCAGTGGTGAGCGCTGTCATGGGCTCCATGCTCAAGGGCATCGACACCGTCATCACCAACGTGCCGGGCCTTCCCTCGGGCTGCTACCTCGCTGGATCGGAGATCGTCCGCGAGTACGCCATGGCGCCGACGAGCGGCGCCGCGGTCAACGTCGCCCTGGTGTCTGTCGGCGAGACGGCCTGCATCGGCGTGTCGGTGGACCTCGGAGCCGTTCCCGACGACGACGTGCTCCTCGAGAAGCTCGTCGATGGGTTCCGGTCCATCACCGACGTCGTCGGCCACCAGCCCCTGCGGAGAGCCTGACTCCGCGACAGCGTCCGTTGCCGGACCTCAGCGCAGGCGCCGCTCGTAGGTCTGCTCGTAGCGGAACGGGAGCAGGTCGACTGCGGAGACGGCTGCGAGCGCCCCGCCGGTGGGCAGGATCACGCGCAGACCGCCGTGGAGGTCGGCGAGCACCTGGCGGCAGCGTCCGCACGGCGAGAGCACCCCCCGGTCCTCGTCCCCGACGGCGACGATCGATTCCAGCTCACCGGCTCCGGCGGCGCGGGCCACACCGAGCACCACCAGCTCCGCACATGGTCCGCCGGTGAAGTGGAACACGTTCACGCCGGTGTGGATGCGTCCCGACGCGTCCCGAACTGCCGCAGCGACCGTGTGGTTGGCTCCGTCGGAGCAGCGGTCGACCACCTCGGTGGCCGCCGCGATCAGGTCGCGGTCGGCATCGGTCAGCGGTCCGCAGCGGACGACCTGCGAGTCGATCGGGGTGGGGTTGTCGAGCTCCATCGTGGGCTGGGAGCGTGGACACGCTCCCCCTCCGCCCACCAACCTGCCACGTCGCGAGATCGGCTGCCGTGATCCTGGGCACCGATCCCCGGGTGAGACTGCTCTGTCAGCTCGCCGTCAGCGGTTCGCACAGACCGAGCGCGTGGCCCGAGATCGAGTTGCCGTAGCCGAACACGCCGGTGTCGATCCATCCGCAGGCGATGTTGCGACCGATCGTGTTGCGCACCACGAAAAGCGAGTTGGTGCCGGTCCCGGTCGAGTCGTCGGTCCCTGTCAGGGTGATCCCGGCCAGGATCACGTTGCGGTCGATCCGGTTGAACAGGATGCCGATCCACTCGGAGGTCTGGCCGACCAC
>CAYSCB010000285.1:0-4174 GCA_964429335.1 uncultured Aquihabitans sp. | reverse complement strand
CGACCACCTCGGAGACCCCACACCCGAACGATCCCGCTGGAACCACCACACCATGGGCAGACCACTTCACCACCACCATCACAGCCGCCAGCCGACACCGGCGCGTCGACGACCACCCCGGCCGACGGTGGATTGAGGCTCAGGTCGATCGGCGTTGGCGGGTGGCTGCGTAGTCGTCGACCCATGCCTTGGTCGAGCGCCAGTGCCCATCGTCGCCCTTCTGGGCCTTGAGCCGTCCGCGGTTCGCGGCGACTCGCAACGCTCCCTCGGTGAGATCCGCACTGGTGAGGGCAGCAAGCGGAACCAGCCGGTTGGGTCCGGCGACCGCTGGGATGATGAACCGGTAGAGGTTGTCGATCGCTGCCCTCGCCAGCAGCTCACCGAGTGGACCGAGGTCACCGACGTCGGCTGATCGAAGCGCCCTGAGGTATCGGTCCCGGTCCCGCTTGTAGATGATGACCGGCGCATAGCCCAGGCGGACGAGGATCAGGTTCAGGACCAGTCGGCCGGTGCGCCCGTTCCCGTCCAGGAACGGGTGGATCCGCTCGAAGCCGGAGTGCACACCGGCGAGTGCTTCGATCGGACGGTCCGACGTCGTGACGTTGCGCACGTCGCGGACCCAGTCGCCGATCGCTGCCGGCACTTCCACCCATGACGGGGGCACCATGCCGCCGGGGAAGGGTTGGATGTCGTGCTCTCGGAAGCTGCCCGGCATCTCCCGCTCGGTGGCCTGTGGATGGGGTGCGACATCCCAGACAGGACCCATGGCTGTGGAGTGGATCTGGCGGACCTCGGTGATGGAGACGAGCTCGTCGGACGTCCATGCGTCCGGCTCGAGCGCCTGGCTGTACACCCACTTCGCGGCATCGGCGTAACCACGGACCTCCATGTAGTCCTTGAGCTCTCTGTTGCCGACTGCACGGCCCTCGGCGAGCAGACGTTCGACCTGGTTGAGGACCAGGGTGTTTCCCTCCAGGGCCGTCGAGTGGTGGGCCTCCTGGTACCAGATCGTCGTCCAGATGTCCTCGGCCTCGACCGGGTTGGGCAGGCCGCCCATCCGCTCGTTCAGCTCCACGAAGGCCTGATCGAGCCGTTCGTAGATCTCCTCCCGACTCGGTCTCCCCGCCACTCAGGTGTCCTTCCCTCGGAGAAGATGTACGCCGACGTTGAACGAATCGTACCGTACAACCTTCACTTGCGCGACGTCGGTCAATTCATCCATATCGTACAATCGGTTCTCGCCACCGACAGCGGTGTCTCGTCTGCTGGCAATGATCACCAGGGTGGGCGACGATCCAGGACGTGACCGAACCGCTCCTGTTCCCCCTCCCCCGCTCGGTGCACCGCCTGGACACCGGGCGGCGCCACGACCACCCGCTGGTCGAAGCGCACGACCCGACGCTGCCACCTCAGGGCTTCACGCTGTCGGTCGACGACGACCATGCGCTGTTGCGGTACGCGGATGACGCCGGCCGCCGCTACGGGCGTCAGACGCTCACACAGCTGCGCGACGACGCCGGTCGCCTCCCGACGGTCGAGGTGGCCGACCACCCCGACATGACGGTCCGCGGCTTCATGCTGGACGTGAGCCGCGACCGCGTCCCCACCAGGGAGACCCTCGACCGGCTCGTCACGGTCCTGGAGGCGTGTCGCTACAACCACCTGCAGCTCTATGTCGAGCACACGTTCGCGTACCGGGATCACCGCGACGTCTGGCGGGACGCCTCGCCGCTCGACGCGGAGGACCTCCGCTGGCTCCGGGACCGCTGTGGGGGCGCCGGGATCGAGCTGGCTGCGAACCAGAACTGCTTCGGTCACTTCGGTCGCTGGCTCGCCCATGACACCTACCGCCAACGGGCCGAGTGCCCCGACGGCTTCGACTTCCTCCCCGGGATCCGACTGCCGGCGGGCGTGCTCGCCCCGACCGCCGACAACGCCGCGTTCGCACTCTCGCTGGTCCGCGAGCAGGTCGCTGCCTTCGGGGCCCGGATCGTCAACGTCGACTGCGACGAGACCTTCGAGCTCGGCCGTGGCGCGAGCCGGGACCTCGTCGCACGCGACGGGCTCGGCACCGTCTACGCGGAGCACCTGGGACGGATCATCGCGCCGCTCGTCGCTGACGGCCTCGAGGTCCAGTTCTGGGGGGATGTCGTCGCCCACCATCCCGAGGTGCTCCCCCGACTCCCGACCGACGCGACCACCGCGCTCGTGTGGAACTACGACGCGCCCGACGCCGCGAAGATCGAGCTGCCGGAACCGCTGCGTCGCCCACTCGCCGAGATCGGCATCGACACGACCGCCGACACCCGATTCGACGGGCGCCTCGCCCCGTTCGTCGACAGCGCTGTCCGCCACTGGGTCGCCCCCGGCACATCGACGTGGAACTCGATCGTCGGCCGCATCGACAACGCCCGCGGCAACCTGCTCGACGCGGCGAGCGCCGGGAGGGCTTCCGGAGCCGAGGGGTTCCTCGTCACGGACTGGGGCGACGGCGGCCACCACCAACCGCTCACGGTGTCGTATCCGCCGATCGCCTACGGCGGCGCTGTCGCCTGGGGCGCCGAGGCGAACGCGGACCTCGACGTCACCGCTGCGATCGACCGGTACCTCCTCGACGACACGGCCGGCGTGCTGGGCGGTGTGCTCGACCGCATCGGACGGGTCGCCAGGCGGACCGGGGTCGACGCCGTGAACGCGAGCCCGCTCCTGGCCGGGCTCGTGCCCGACACGTTGACCCTGCAACGTGGCGACCCGGATCCTGACCGGATGCTCGAGGTGATCGCCACGCTCGACGGAGCGCGCGACGACCTCGCACGCGCCCGACCGTCCGGGCCGCAGTCCGGGGCGATCGTCGAGGAGCTCGCGGTGGCGATCGGCCTGACGCGTGTCGCTGCGGAGACCATGGGCCGCAGGTGTGGCCTGCCCTCCAGGGCGACCGAGGAGCGAGTGGCCGAGCTCGACGGTCTCATCGATCGCTACCGCGCGGCATGGCTGACCACCAGCCGACCGGGCGGGCTGGATGACTCCGCGGCGCACCTCGTCGCGGCCAGCGGATCGCTCGGCGCGGACGGGACCTGACGCTCAGTTCCCGCCGAGCGAGATCCACGCCCGCCCGACGGACTCGTCGCCCAGGATCTCGACCGAGCCGTCCGGGACCGACCGTCCCCACAGGGCGAGGAGCAGGTGCTGGGCACTGCCGCGCACCGCGGCGTCACCCTTGCGGTGTGCGCGCTCGACGACGCAGGCGCCGTCGAGGACCTCGACGGTCCACTCACCGGCGGTGTCGGTGCAGTGGAGGTGCACCGACCCGGTCGGCCACGAGCGGTCCTCACGTCGCATCACCATCGGCAGGATGACGCCGAGGTACTCGTCGATGCCATCGGCTGCGAGCGCTTCGGCGATCGGTCGTGGTGCGGTGACCGCGGATTCGGCGTCCCAACGGTGCAGGGATGTCTCGTGGGTCTGGCGACGCGTCCAGAACGCCACGGTCGGCGCCTCGACATCGAACGGCGTCCATGTCGCTGCGTCCGGATCGGTCGCATCGAGCAGGTTGGCGAGCGCGATCGCTCCGTCACCGAACCACCGGGCGAGGGCATCGGCCTCCTCCGGCGGTGGATCCTGCTCCCGGATCCCCGCACCGCCGAGCGGCGGACGCTCACCGGTCTCGACCGTCGCGCGGACCCACCGGTGGATCACACCCGTGTGGGCGATCAGATCACGCAACGTCCAGCCGGGACATCCCGGGATCGCGGCGCTCAGATCCCCAGCGATGAGCTGGGTGATCCTCGCAGCATCGCTGCGCAGCTGTCCCGTGTCATGGATCGCGCCGGTGCTCATCCGGGCACCCTACCGACGGGGCACTCCGGCGGCCCGCCCGAATCACTCGGCCTCGGAGTGGGTGACGGCTTCCTCGCCCATCCACTCTCGCAGCGTGTTCTTGAGCTTCGTCTGCTGGATGAAGATGTCGTGCTCCGGCGAGACGCCACCGGCGGGCTGCGGGGACTTCCAGTAGAAGCTCAACCACTCCTGCACGCCGGACTGTCCAGCCCGCTGCGCGAGGTCGAGGAACAGGGCGAGATCCAACACGATCGGGGCGGCGAGGATCGAGTCGCGGCAGAGGAAGTCGACCTTGATCTGCATCGGGTAGCCCATCCACCCGAAGATGTCGATGTTG
>CAYSCB010000284.1:0-4246 GCA_964429335.1 uncultured Aquihabitans sp. | reverse complement strand
CGGCCCGACCGTCGAGGCGGTGTCGAACGAGGACCTCACCGAGACCGAGCACGCGATCGAGATCAGCTACGAGGGCAGCTACGAGCTCGGCGAGTCGACGCTGGCCGACGGCTCGACGCTCGATGACCACTTCAGCGCGATGGGCGGCTGGATCAGCTCGACGCTGGTGCGTCTCGGCGACCTCAACTTCGAGTTCCTCCCCCCGCTCGAGAAGGACGAGGACTGAGCCGCCTCACACAGCGGGCCGTCACACTGCTGGGCGCGGCGGGATCCCCTCGAACTCCGGGTCCCGCTTGTCGGACTTGGCGACGAAGGACTCCATCATGTCGGCAGGCTGGAACATCCCCGACTGCCAACCGGCCATGTACCGGAGGCTGTCCGCGACGGTGTGGTCGCGGGTGTAGTTGATCATCTCCTTGGTGCCCCAGATCGCGAGCGGTGAGCGCCCGGCGATGCGCGCCGCGATCTCGAGGGTTCCGTCCACGAGCGACTGGTGGTCGTCGAACACCTGGTTCACGAGCCCGCACTCATAGGCGCGTTGCGCCGGCATGCGGTCACCGGTGTAGGCGAGCTCACGGGCGATGCCGTCAGGGATGATCTTCGGCAGGCGTTGCAGCGTCCCGACGTCCGCGGTCATGCCGATGTTGATCTCCTGGACGCAGAAGAACGCGTCCGCGGAGCAGTAGCGCATGTCCGCCGCGCAGATCAGGTCGACCGCCCCACCGATGCAGCCGCCCTGCACCGCTACGAGCACCGGGACCCGCGCCCGCTCCAGTGCCGTGAACGAGTCCTGCAGGTGCTGCACCAGCATCCAGAGGTACCCGCGACGACGACCCTCCTCGGTGACACCGGGGGACTCGGCGAGGCCGCCACCTCCGGTGAACACCGACAGGTCCATGCCGGCGCTGAAGTGCCTGCCGGTCGAGGAGATCACGATCGCTCGCGCCGATCCGGCTGCGTCGATGCCGCTGACGATCTCGG
Source organism: uncultured Aquihabitans sp. (assembly GCA_964429335.1). GTDB lineage: Bacteria > Actinomycetota > Acidimicrobiia > Acidimicrobiales > Microtrichaceae > Dermatobacter. Next base: position 3,265 of record CAYSCB010000284.1, on the reverse strand, counting down.
GCAGCTCGGACCAGAAGCTCGGGACCATCGTGTTGTAGACGTCGGGCCGCTTGAGCTGGACGTGGGCGACATGGTCGGTGATGGAGACGTCGAAGCACTCGTGCACGACACGACGGTACCCCGCCCCGGTGCCGCCGGGCCCGATCGCTAGCCTCCGGCCGTGACGAACGACGATCCGTACCGACTCCCCCGGTCAGTCCTGCCCGATCGCTACGAGCTCGAACTCATGGTGGATCCCGACGCCACGGCCTTCCACGGATCGGTCGCGATCGACGTCGACGTCACCGACGCCGTCGACCGCATCGTGTTGAACGCCCTCGACCTCACGATCGACGCAGCGACGGTCGCCGCGGTCGGCACCGACGCCCGATCGGCACGCGTCGTCATCGACGCCGACCGTGAGCGGATCGAGCTGCACCTCGACTAGCACCTCCCGGTCGGACGCGCCCGGATCGCGGTCGGGTTCTCCGGTCGCTACTGCGAGTCCCTCGTCGGCCTGTACCGCTCGACGTTCACCGTCGAGGGCGTCGAACAGCGCCTCGCGGTGACGCAGTTCGAGTCGACGCACGCCCGGCGGGCCTTCCCGTGCTTCGACGAACCGGACATGAAGGCGGTCTTCGCCATCACGCTCGTGGTCCCCGACGGGATGACGGCGGTGTCGAACGCCGCCGAGGCCACCAGGGAACCTGCGTCGAACGGGATGGTCCGGGTGCGCTTCGCCGACACGATGGTGATGTCCACCTACCTGGTCGCGGTCGTCGTCGGGCCGCTGTCGACGAGTGGGACGCGACTCGTCCGCGGAGCAGCGGACGACATCCCGCTGCGGGTGATCTGCCCGCCCGGCTCGGAGCAGTTGACCGGGTTCGCGCTCGACGTCGCGGATGCCGGCATCCGCTTCTTCGAGGACTACTACGACCTGCCGTACCCGGGCGACAAGGTCGACCTCGTCGCGATCCCGGACTTCGCGTTCGGCGCCATGGAGAACCTCGGCTGCATCACGTTCCGGGAGGTGCTGCTGCTCGTCGACGCTGAGGACGTGACCCAACCCGAGCTGCAACGGGTCGCGGACGTCATCAACCACGAGCTCGCCCACATGTGGTTCGGCGATCTCGTGACGATGGGCTGGTGGAACGGCATCTGGTTGAACGAGGCGTTCGCGACGTTCATGGAGGTGACCGCCTCCGACGCGTTCCGACCCGAGTGGGACACCTGGACCGGCTTCGGCCTCGCGCGCGCCGCCGCGTTCGACACAGACTCGCTGTCGAGCACCCGACCGATCGAGTTCGATGTCCACAGCCCGGCCGACGCCGAGGCCATGTTCGACATCCTCACCTACGAGAAGGGCGCCTCGGTCCTGCGCATGCTCGAGCAGTACCTCGGCGCGGAGCGCTTCCGCGACGGGGTGCGCGCCTATCTGCGGGCCCACGCCCACGGGAACACCGACACGACCGACCTCTGGGACGACCTCGAGGCGAGCACCGGCGAGCCGATCCGTTCGATCATGGACGCCTGGATCCTCCGGGGCGGCCATCCGCTCGTCACCGCGACGCTGACCGACTCCGGGATCACACTCACGCAGTCCCCGGCGCGTGCGGGGCGCCACGACCGCGATGGCGTCCCGGGCGACGACAGCTCCCACAGGTGGCCGGTCCCCCTGGTCGTCTCGGCGACGGTCGACGGCACGCAACGCCGGGAGCGGCTGCTCCTCACGAACGACGGCACCGACGTCGACCTGGGTGGCAACCCCTCTGCGCTCCGGCTCAACACCGGCGGTGACGGGTTCTTCCGATCAGCGCTGCCGAGCACGCTGCGGGCCGTCGAGGCCGTCGGGGAGCACACCACCGCGCTCGAACGGTTCGTGCTGCTCGACGACACGTGGGCTGGACTCCTCAGCGCCGTCGTCGGCGGCACCGAGGTCGAGGACCTGCTCCGTCTGCTGGCCTGGCGTGAGACGGACACGTCGGTGTGGCGACGTGTCGCCCAGGCCGTCCGTGACCTCCGACGTCTCCGCGGCGAGGAGGGCGAGACCCGCACGGCACGACTCGCCGTGGATGTCACCACCACCCCGCTCGCGAACGTCGACGTGCTGCTGAGCAGGCTCGGGGACGCGGGACGTACCCGCTGGGAGGACCTCCGCGGCGTGCTCGTGGTCCTCGCCGGCATCCAGGGCAGCGACGCCGACGTGCAGGCGCTCGCGTCGGAGCTGTTCCACGCGTCGCCCGATGAGGCACGGGATCGTCCCGGTGTCGACAGCACCCTCGTGGCAGCGGCGCTCGACGTCGTTGCGGCGACCGGATCCGCCGAGGACCACGCGGTGATCGAACGCCGCTGGCGTGATGCGACGAACCCGCAGGAGGGGATCCGCCATCTGCATGCGCTGGCCGACACGCCCGTCGAGTCGTGCTTCGACCACCTGTTGCAGCTCACGCTCGACGACGTCCGTGGACAGGACACCGCGTACGTCCTGCGCCGTGCGCTCGCCCACCTCCGATTCGGCGCACGGGCCTGGTCCTTCGTGTCGCAGCGCTGGGACGACGTGACCGCGAAGGTCCCCTCCAGCGCCGTGGTGCGCATGTTGGAAGGCGTCCGTGGCGTCACCGACCGCGAGCTCGCGACGAGGATCGAGTCGTTCACCGCCGAGCACCCGCCACCGAGCGGTGAGCGAGTGCTGTCTCAGCACATCGAGCGGATGTGGGTCACCGTGGACGCTGCGGAGCGTCTCCGTTCGGAGGCGAGCCGCTGACCGGACGATCGGGCGGTCAGTCGATCCGACCGCCCGCCGCGAGGAACGCCCGTGCGACAGCGACATGGGTGGCGATGCCGGTGGCCATGGCGTCCTCGTTGAGCACCATCCGGTTCGAGTGGCATGCCGGCGCTTCGAACGGGTTGGACTGCTCCGGCGGGCAGACCCCGAGGAAGAACATCGTGCCGGGCACCTTCTGCAGGACGTAGGAGAAGTCCTCGGCACCCATGATCGGCGACGGCATCTCGACCACGTGCTCCTCACCGATCACGTCCGCGACGACGTCGGTCGCCCATGCGGTGAAACCGGGGTGGTTGACCGTCACCGGGTAGCCCTCGTCGATGCGGACCGTCGCGGTGCAGCCGTGCGCGGCCGCAACGCCCTCGACGACGCGAGCGATGTTGTCCCAGACCGTGTGGCGGGTGGTCTCGCTGACTGCACGCAGGGTCCCGGCGATGGTCGCGGATGCCGGGATGACGTTCGTGGTGGTCCCCGCCTGCACCTTGGCGAGGGTCAGCACCG
>CAYSCB010000283.1:0-4292 GCA_964429335.1 uncultured Aquihabitans sp. | reverse complement strand
CTGCCGATAGGTCCCGGTGGAACGACGCACCGCGCTCTGGCTCAGCCACCACTGGCCCGAGGACTACGACCGCTGCGTCCACATCGGACGATCCCACGTCTGTCGGCGGTGCGTCTGGTTCTACCCGGCATGCTTCGCCGCCATGGCGTTCGCACTCGCCGGCATCCGATGGCCGATCGCGCTCGACCCGTGGCTGCTCGCCCTGCTGCCGGTGCCGGTCGTCGTCGAGTGGTGGGGGGAGCACCTGCGCCTCGTCCGCTACTCACCGACCCGTCAGGTCGCGCTCACGCTGCTCGCCGCACCGGCCGTCGGCGTCGGCTTCGCCCGCTACCTGGAATCGCCGGGCGACCGGCTCTTCTGGGCCGTCGTCGCGGTCTATGCCGTGGTGTGCCTGATCCCGTTCCTGGTGGGCCCGAAGCTCAGGACCGGCGATGGCGATCGGAGCGGGTGAGCGTCACCACGTCGGTTCGGGGAGCGGCAGGTTGAAGACGTGCACCAGGTCGACCGGTGCCATCGTCGACGGCGTCCACTCCCCCGGATCCGCGACCCTGGTGTCGGTGACCCCCGACATCAGGAGCCGGAAGAACCGCCAGGTGATCGGTGGCTGCGCACCTGCGACATCACCGAGCGGATCCGGATACACCTGGTGGGGCAGCAGCCCGAGCCGGACGACGACCATGTCGAGGCTCGGGATCACCAAGACGAGCTGATCCAACATGCCGGACAGGCCGTAGGCGTCGGTGGGCACCGTCGGCATCCAGTTCGTGTCGCTCTCCACCCCGAGCAACGGTCCGGTCTGGCCGCAGCGGACGCCATCGTTGTTGCGCCAGAGGAACCCGTAGCACGGGTTCGCCGAGGTTCCGACACGACCAGCGGCGATGTACTCGGAGCTCAGCAGACGCTGGCCGGCCCACACGCCGTCCTGGTCGAGGAGGCGTCCGAGCCGGCCCCACGCGTCCGGCGTCATCTGCAGGAAGGCGAACCCCTGGGTGTTGCCCGCGCCGTCACGGAACCAGTCCCAGTCACCACGTCCGATCCCGACTGGTCCGAACAGCTCTCGCTGCGCGAAGGCCTGCAGGTCCTCGCCGACTGCCGCCTGCGTCACCGCTCCGAGGGTCGTGACCGTGGTCTGGGCGTAGTCGAACGTCGTTCCCGGTACGGCCTCGAACGGACGTGCGAGGAGCGCGTTCACGGAATCCCCGGCGGCGTCGAGCAGGTCGTCGACCCACGCCATCCGCAGGCCGCTCGTCTGGTTGAGGAGCTGACGGACGGTGATCGCCGCCTTCCGCTCGTCGGCGACCGGGAGGTACCGACCGATCGGATCGTCCACCGACAACGCACCGAGCGCGACCGCCCGACCGACGATCATCGACACGACGCCCTTGGTCATGGACCAACCCGGGAGCATCTGGGTCTCGAGCGGTGGGTCGTTGCTGCCGACGCCGACGAGACACCCGTGGCGGTACACCCTCACGGACTGCGAGCCCTTGGCCACCGCGTAGTCGATCGCCGCACGAACCGCCACCGGATCGAGCCCGACGAGGGCAGGATCGACGAGCGACTGAGCCGAACCCGCCGCCGGCTCCGCGCACATCGCATCACTCGCGCCACCGCCGGCGTGGAGAGCAGTCCCAGCGGTCGGAACGATGCGCTCACCGATGGCGACGAGCGGCGCACCGGCGCATCCGGAACCGAGGATCCCGACCAGGAGGACCGACACGACGATCACTGCGCTTCGCCGTGGCCGGTCCGCCCGGTTCCACCGTCGTGACGTTCCTGATCCCATCGCCCCGACACGTTAGGTTGCCGTCGTGGCCCGGGGCGACGCCGTCGAGATCGAGGTGGCAGGCCGGACGCTGCACATCTCGAACCCCGACAAGGTCTTCTTCCCGGAGCACGGCGAGACCAAGTCGGATCTCATCGACTACTACCTGGCCGTCGGCGATGTCGCCATGGATGCGATGCGCGGTCGACCGGTTCTCATGCAGCGCTTCCCCGACGGTGCGGGCGGCACGAGCTTCTTCCAGAAGCGGGTGCCCTCGTCGCGACCGGAGTGGCTCACGACGACCATCGTGTCGACGCCCAACGGCACCCGGTCGGAGGCCCTCGTCGTCGCGGACCTCGCCCACGTGGTGTGGGCGGTGAACCTCGGCTGCCTGGGATTCCACGTCTGGCCCTACCTCGCAGCAGACCCCGCCCACGTCGACGAGCTCCGCATCGACCTGGATCCGTCGCCGGGGGTGGTCTTCGACCAGATCCGTGAGGCCGCCTTCGTCCTGCGGGACCTGTTCGACGAGCTCGGGATCACGGGGTATGCGAAGACGAGTGGGGGACGGGGGCTGCACGTGTACGTGGGGCTGCTGCCGGCATGGGATGCGATCGAGGTGCGAGCCGCTGCCGTCGCCATCGCTCGGGAGCTCGCCCGGAGACGACCCCACCTGATCACCGACGCGTGGTGGAAGGAGGAACGTGGCGCCCGCGTGTTCGTCGACTTCAACCAGAACGCTCCTCACAAGACGGTGTTCGGTGCGTGGTCGGTCCGCGCACGACCCGGAGCACAGGTGTCCACGCCGGTCACGTGGGAGGAGCTCGTCGGTATCCACCCGGATGACCTGACGGTCCGCAACGTGCCGGGGCGTGTCGCGACCGGCGGCGACCCCTGGAAGACGATGCGCGAGCATCCGCAGTCGCTCGACCCGCTGCTCGAGATGGCGGCGCGGGACCGGGCGACCGGGTTGCCCGATGCCCCCTGGCCGCCGGTGTACCCGAAGATGCCGGGTGAACCGCCCCGCGTCGCGCCGAGCCGCGCACGCAGGCCCGACGCCGACTGAGCTCAGCCATCATTCCGAACTCGGGTCATCGCGCAACGGCATACGGTGCCATCCGACCCGAGGTCAGGGAGGGCCGGTGGGTCAGACTCCCGCTGGCTGTCCGGTCGCGAGCGACTCAGCCTTGAGCGGTTCGGCAACATCGAGCAGGAGCGGACTGGAGTGCCAGTCGGGTCGCAGCGGGAACCGTGCCTCCTCCGGGTCACGCAGTCCGAGCACCTGGTTGACGCGGATGCGACCTTGTTCGAACCCGAGTGCGGATCCCGCCATGTACAGCCGCCACACACGTGCCCGGTTGACGCCGACGGCAGCGACCGCGTCGTCCCAGTGCTCCTCCAGGTTGCGCACCCATGCCCGTAGCGTCAACGCGTAGTGCTCACGCAGGTCCTCCATGTGCCGGGCTTCGAAGCCGGCGGCCTGCATGGCGGTGATCACCGAGCCGACCTCGTGCAGCTCGCCGTCGGGAAACACGTAGCGGTAGACGAAGCTGCGTCTCGCCAGACCCGGGGTCTGCCCGGCCGGTCGGCTGATCGCATGGTTGAGGAACCGGCCTCGCGGCGCTGTGAGCGCGTGCACGTCGTCGAAGTACTCGGCGAGTCGAGCTGCACCGACGTGTTCGAACATCCCGACCGAGCTGATGGCGTCGTACGGTCCGTCGTGGACGTCGCGGTAGTCCTGGACGCGGATCTCGACGCGGTCGGCGAGTCCGTCGGCAGCGACGGCGCGTCGGGCCCAGGTGGCCTGCTCTGCGGAGATCGTGACGCCGACCGCCTCGACACCGTGGTGGCGAGCCGCGTGGCGGACGAGCGACCCCCAGCCGCAACCGATGTCGAGCAGACGCAACCCCGGACGCAGCGCCAGCTTCTGGCAGATCAGCTCCATCTTCGCCCACTGCGCTGCTTCGAGACCCACCGAGGGGTCGTCCCACAGCGCACACGAGTAGACCATCGCCGGACCCAGCACCAGCTCGTAGAAGTCGTTCGACACGTCGTAGTGGTGATGGATCGCGGCAGCGTCGCGGCGGCGGCTGTGGATCCCGCCGAACATGTGCGTGATCCCCCCGATGTGCGACTCCTCCGGCGGCGGGGCGAGTGGCACGAGATCCGACGGCCGCAGCTGGCGGAGCGCGTCGATCCACTGACGAACGGTCAGCTTCGGGGTGGGGAGCCGGTCGCGCAACGACAGCACGGCGTAGATGTCGCCGTCGACGTTGATGTCGCCGCTGACGTACGCGCGGGCGAAGCCCAGCTCACCTGGAGCGGCCACGACGCGCCGCAACACGTCCCGGGAGCGGATCCTGACCGTTGCGGGCGCGTCCGCTGAGGGCGGGCCGACCGATGACCCGTCGTAGAACTCGAAGCGGACCGGAACATCGTCGCCCACCAGGTCGACGACGAATCGGGCGAGTGGGGTCGTGCGCATGACCTGCACCTACCCGAACCGCGCATGGCCCACCACCCCGAG
>CAYSCB010000282.1:3865-4295 GCA_964429335.1 uncultured Aquihabitans sp. | reverse complement strand
TGGCGGAGACGGTGGGATTCGAACCCACGGTGAGTTTCCCCACACACGCTTTCCAAGCGTGCCGATTCGGCCGCTCTCGCACGTCTCCGAGGCGGGACGATAGCCTGAGTCCGCGCCTGCGTCCTCAGGTGGCGGCCGGGTCCTGTGCGACCGCAGCCCGTGAACCGGGTCAGGGCCGGAAGGCAGCAGCTCTCAGCGGAACCTACGGTGTGCCGCAGATCGCCTGGCCGCCTCCTGAGGACGCAAGCGCCCCGGAACCACCCAGGCGGCCCAGCGAGTGAAGCGAGCGCAACAACCCAGCCGCCCTCCTGAGGACACAGACGCACCCACCCACCAGGCGGCCCAGCGAGCGAAGCGAGCGCAACAACCCAGCCGCCTCCTGAGGACACAGACGCACCCACCCACCAGGCGGCCCAGCGAGCGAAGCGAG
>CAYSCB010000282.1:0-3765 GCA_964429335.1 uncultured Aquihabitans sp. | reverse complement strand
CGGCGCCTACAGCCCGAGGCGGTCCCGGGCGGTGCCGCCGATCTTCGAGCCGACGGTGGAGCGGAGCTCGGCCGGCCAGAACGACATGAGCGTGGCGAGCGCGTCCCACAGGTCGTCGCGTTCGGCGGTCTCGACCGCGACGGCGATCACGTCGGCATCCGCGAGCGCGTCGATGTTGGCCCAGTGGCGTGCCGGGACCCCACCGGCGAACACCGCGAACGACAGCAGCGCAGCCCACCTGTCGAACTCCGCAGCGGCCCGCGTCGCGCTGTCGATCAGCTCCGACTCCGGGACGGTGAGCTCGGCGATGCGGGTCCTGGTCCCCACGGCCAGCAGGCCGACGACATCGAACGCGTCGACCCATCGACGATCGGCGTCGGCGACGCGCATGACGCCGAGGAGCACGGGGTCGTCGATGAGCCCGACGAGGTCGTCGACGCGCTCGAGCGGCTCCACGAAGGGCGCCACGTCGAGGATCGTCGCCGCGTCGAGTCGGGCGACGACTCCCTGGAGGGTGTCGCGGGGGATGATGCCTGCGAAGTGGCCGAGCGCGGCGAGGTCGTCTCGGGTGACGAGCACCGCGGTCGCCGCTTCGACGCGACGTGAGTCCAGCCGACCGACGATCGATTCGACCCGGTCCGGATGCACGTGGCCGGCGACGTCCGCGAGGAACTCCGCTGGGAGACGCTTCGCGACAGCAGCCGCGTAGCCGCTGTCGAGCTCACCGGCGAGCCGTCCGCAGAGGATCGGCCCGAGGGCGTGCTCGGCGATCTTCGCCGTCACCGGCGGCGGCATCATCCGGGCCACGGTCTGCAGCGGCCCCAGTCGAGCGCCGTCCGGATGGAACATCACCTCGGTGATCTGCTCACGCAGGACACGCAACGAGTCGGCGTCGAGGCGTTCGAGGAACTCGAGCTCGTCGGGTGCGACGCCGAGCAGCCGGGCGATCCGCTGCGTCTGGACGCTGCTCGGCGAGCTCATCCGAGCATCCGCCGGACCGTTCCGCGCAGCGGGAGCGGCACGTGGCGGACCAGATCCGCCTCGGCCCGGGCCACCTCGTCGTGGTGATGTCGCTGCGCGTCGGTGATGGCCTTGACGAGCCGGGCGACCTCGTCGCCGGAGAGCTCGTCGATCGCAGCCGGGGGCTCGGCTCCGAGCACGCGCGTCAGCTGCGATCTCGGTGTGTCCGAGTCGTCGTCCGCTGGCACTGCGGCAGGCTAACCGAGCCGACAGCGGATCTGTCATCGACGATGACGAACCGGCCGCCAAGGCCCGTACCTGCACCGGTAGGGTCCGGTCAGTGACATCCGACGCTCTCTCGTTCAACCTCGCCGACCTCTTCGAGTCCGTCGCGTCAGCGGTCCCTCAGCGTTGGGCGATCGTCGCCGGTGATCACAGCCTGACCTACGCGGAGCTCGACGAGCGGTCCGATCGCCTGGCGGGCGCGCTGCGCAGCTCGGGGGTCGGTCTTGGCGACTTCGTCGGGATCCAGCTCCCGAACGGCAACGAGTACCTCGAGGTCATGCTCGCCGCGTTCAAGCTGCGGGCGGTTCCGGTGAACATCAACTACCGCTACGTCGACCAGGAGCTGCGCTACCTGTACGCGGATGCCGGGCTCGTCGCCCTGGTCCACCACCGCGACTTCGGCGACGCTGTCGGATCCGCTCTCGATGCGATGCCGGAACGCCGCCTCGTCCTGAGCGTCGGGCCGGACGGCGACTACGAATCCGCGCTCGCCGCGGCGACGATCGAACGTCCCTACCCGACCCGTTCCGGCGACGACCTGTACTGCGTGTACACGGGAGGGACGACCGGGCTCCCCAAGGGAGTGCTGTGGCGTCACGAGGACATCTTCTTCGCGGCGATGGGGGGCGGGGACCCGTACCAGTTCGGCATGCACATCAGCCGGCCCGACGAGCTGACCGGCAGGATCCCCGAACAGGGCCTCGTCGCGCTCGCCGCACCACCGTTCATGCATGCGGCCGCCCACTGGATGGCGTTCGCGATGCTCTTCGGCGGCGGCACCGTCGTGACGCTGCCGGACGGGCGGTTCGACGCCCGGACGACGTGGCAGCTGGTCGAACGGGAACGCATCAACATCGTCGTCGTGGTCGGCGACGCGATGGCCCGACCGCTCCTCGACGTGCTCGAGGTCGACCCCGACGCCTTCGACCTGTCGTCGCTCATGGCTCTCGGATCGGGCGGCGCGCTCCTGTCGCCGTCGACCAAGGGACGCCTTCGTGCGGTGCTGCCGGATCTCATCGTGCGCGATGCCTTCGGTTCGTCGGAGACCGGGCAGATCAACAGTCAGGCCTCCACCGAAGATCCCGACGGGGCCCCGCGACTGCAGATGGACGAGCGCACGACGGTGCTCGACGAGGAGCTGCGACCCGTCGAGCCGGGCTCCGGTTCGGTCGGTCGCCTCGCCCGCGGCGGTCGGATCCCGTTGCGCTACCTCGGCGATCCCGACAAGACCGCCGCCACCTTCGTCGAGGTCGACGGCAGCAGGTGGTCTCTTCCGGGTGACCTGGCGACCGTCGAGCGGGACGGCACGATCGTCGTGCTCGGCCGTGCGTCGCAGTGCATCAACACGGGTGGCGAGAAGGTCTACCCCGACGAGGTCGAGGGCGTCCTCAAGGGACTGCCGGAGGTCACCGACGTCGTGGTCGTGGGGATCCCCGACGAGACCTGGGGTCAGGCAGTGTGCGCTGTCGTCGAGCCGCATCCGGGCGCCCAACCGACGCTGGAGGGGTTGCGCGACGCCGCCCGGTCCCACCTCGCGAGCTACAAGCTCCCGCGACGGCTGGTGCTCGTCGACCACGTCGTGCGCTCACCGGCCGGCAAGCCCGACCACCGCTGGGCGGCCGCGGTCGCTCAGGCCGAGCTCGAGGGATCCGCGACGTGAAGGTGATGTCGGGGCTCGACGCCCGCTTCCTCTACTCGGCGACGCCCACGGTGCACATGCACACGATGAAGGTCGTCGTCGTCGACGTCGCGGGGCGGACCGAGCCGCTCACCGACGACCTCCTCGCCGCGATCATCGAGGACCGGCTCCGCTTCATGCCGATCCTGCGTCGACGGATCGTGCCGGTCCTCGGTGGCCTCGGCAACCCCATCATCATCGACGATCCGGACTTCGACCTGCGGCGACACCTGCGTGTCGTGACGCTGGACCCGCCGGGGGACCAGCACCAGCTCGACCGGGTCATCGGCGACATCGCCGGGGTCGAGCTGCCGGGCGATCGCCCCCTGTGGGAGCTGACCGTCGTCGAAGGGCTCGAGCGGGGTCGGCTCGCGTTCGTGATGAAGCTCCACCACGCGCTCGCTGACGGCGTCGCGTCGGTGGCCATGATGGAGAACGCCTTCCTCGTCGACGAGGACGAGGCGGTCGCCGAGGAGTACCGACCGGAGCAGCTCCCCACGAAACGCCAGGCGATCGGATCGACGACGCGCAGCGCGGTGAAGGCGACGAAGATCGTGCCGCGGGTGGTCAGAGAGACCGTCTCGGGTCGCCGCCAGGCACGGTCGATCCGCCACGAGACCGACGCCGAGGCCACCCAACCGTTCAGCGGGCCACGCACCCCGTTCAACGTCGCGCTCACCGCCGACCGCACCTTCGCCAGCGTGGGGCTGTCGCTCCCGATGGTGAACAAGGCGAAGTCCGACGCCGGGGTGACGCTCAACGACACGTTCCTCACCCTCTGCGGCGGTGCCGCTCGCCGCTACCTCGACCGTCTCGGTGAGCTCCCTGACAAGACCCTGATC
>CAYSCB010000281.1:0-4300 GCA_964429335.1 uncultured Aquihabitans sp. | reverse complement strand
GCCTGGCCGTCATCGAGGCCTACAACATCACGTTGTTCGTCCCACCCGAATGGCACATGCGCATCGACGACCACGACATCTACTGGCTGGAGAGGAAGGGCTGACCGTGAACAAGCTGACCGTCACAGATCTACCGCTGAAGCGCCAGGTCGAATCTAACCAACGGACCTTCGAGTCGACCGGGCACCTGTTCGGTCTCCACCAACTCAAGCGCAAGGAGGAGGATCCGGGCACCTACGAGGCGCTCTGGCACATCCTCGGGAACCTCTGCAACATCGCCTGGGAGACGGGCTGCAAGGTCTCGTCCTCCCCGATCGCCGTCGAGGGCGGCGACGCCCTGTGGGGGCTGCACCTCCCGACGGGCGAGGCGATCTGCGTGTCGCGTGGCATCACCGCGCACCCCGGCCTGTTGGCCGACATGATCCGCAACTTCATCCTCATGGAGTACGAGAAGCGTCCCGGCTTCCACCAGGGTGACGTGTTCGAGAACAACGATCCGCACTACGGCGGGATCCACGCACCCGACTTCGACATGGCGATGCCGATCTTCTACGACGACAAGCTCGTCGCCTGGGCGAGCGCCGTCACCCACGTCAACGACTGCGGATCGGTGACGCCGGGCTCGATCGGGTTCATGAACCCCGACTGCTTCTCCGACGGCGTGCCGATCTCGATGGAGAAGGTCGGTGAGAACGACAGGTTCTACCCGTGGTACGAGAAGCGGATCCGCTCACGGACGCGCACGCCGGACTTCGTGATGGGTGACGCCAAGGGTCGCATGGCCGGCTGCATCACCATCCGCGAACGCCTGATCGAGATCATCGACAAGTACGGGCTCGACTTCTACCTCGACTCCGCCCACGAGTTCGTGGAGGACAGCCGCCGCTACGCGGTCGGGCGCGTCAAGACCCAGACCGTCCCGGGGAGGATGCGCAAGTCGCAGTTCAAGGACCTGGCGATGAAGGGCAAGAAGACGATCCTCGGCAAGCAGGACGTCGACTGCCTGATGGCGCTGCCGATGGAGATCGAGATCAAGTCCGACGGCAACGTCAAGCTCTCGCTGCGTGGCGCCAGCGGCACGGTGCCCTTCGGCGAGAACATCCACCCGACCGCGTTGAAGTCGGGCCTCCTCAACGGGTACTCCCACATCATCGGCTTCGACATGTTCAACTCCGGGCCGACCGCTGCGTGGGAGGTCGAGACGCCACCGTCGGGTTCATGGGCGAACCCCTTCGAGAAGGACTTCACCGCATCGTCGGGTGTCGCGTGGGCTCCCGCTGTCATGTGGATGAGCAACCTCTACGAGGCGTTCGGTCGTCTGTTCCAGATGCGCGGCTTCATCGAGGAGATGGCGGCGGGAGCGGCGAGCACCATGACCGCCGAGTTCGCCGGCATCACCCAGCTCGGCTACTTCCTGTCGGGACTCACCCTCGAGCAGGCGAGCAACGGATCACCGGCGCGTGGCTTCGCGGACGGCGAGAACAGCGCCTGGTGCATCTACACGCCGAACGCCGACTTCGGCAACGCCGAGGTCACGGAGCTCTACTACCCGATCCTCTACCTCGGACGGAACATCGAACCCGACTCCGGTGGGTACGGGCGGTTCCGTGGTGGTCTCGGGCACACTGCCGTGTGGATGGTGCACAACACCCCGTCCGGCATCGAGTACTCCTGCGGTGACGCCGGCATGCGCAACAAGGTGCTGGCCAACCACGGGATGTACGGCGCCTACCCGACGTGGCCCGACGCGCCCAGCTACGCGTACAAGACCAACGTCAAGAAGCTGATCGCAGCGAACAAGCCGCTGGTGCACGATCGTGGACCGGCCGAGGATCCGACTCTCGACCACTCGGTGAAGGCGAAGAAGATCAAGAGCCCGGCCCACCCGCCGTTCATCACGCCCAAGCCGCTGCAGAACTACGACCTGATCGTGCACCCGATCTCGGGATCCCAGGCGATGGGCGATCCGATCGAACGGCCCGTCGAGTTGATCGAGGAGGACCTCAACAACGGGTGGACACGCCCGAGGGTCGCCTCGGAGATCCATGGTGCCGTGTTCAGCGAGAACGGCCGGTTCGCGGTCGACGCCAAGGCCACCGAGGCCAACCGGGCGAAGATCCGCAAGCAGCGCAAGAAGCGGGCGATCCCGTTCAAGGACTGGTGGAAGCAGGAGCGCAAGAAGGTCGCTTCCAAGGAGGACATGGACGACGCCGTCATCGAGATGTGGCGCTCGGCGATGGCGCTGTCGCCCGAGTTCGCGGCGGAGCTGCGCACCTTCTGGGCGCTCCCCGAGGACTTCGAGTTCTAGGAGCTGACGGTGGCTGACTTCCACAAGGCAGACGTCGAGATGCTGCTCGACGGTGTCCTTCCCTGGACCGCGGTCCAGGAGATGATGCGCGACTCGAAGGATCCGGATCGCTTCGACAAGTACGTCGAGATCCTCCAGGAGCGGGTCGACTGGGACGAGCGGATCCTGCTCCCGCTCACCCCCGCGCTGTTCATCGTCGCCAAGAAGAACGGCCGCGTCGTCAAGTGCCGGTGCGGTCACGAGTTCGGCGACTACCGCGTCAACTGGAAGGTCTCCGCGCTCATCAACGTGCGCGACGACGCCGAGAGCATCGAGGAGGTCTACAAGGGTCGCGAGATGCCCGATCCGGAGTGGTGTCAGATCCGGGAGTACATCTGCCCCGGGTGCGGGACCCAGCTCGAGGTAGAGGCGGTGCCGCGGGGATGTCCTCCTGACTTCGACTTCCTCCCCGACCTCGACACCTTCTACGACGAGTGGCTCGGTCATCGGCTGCCCGACACCGTCGAGCCGGTCGACCTGACCGCGGAGACCGTCGGTGGCTGGGCCGGCTAGGCGCGACCCGCAGTTCGCTGGGGAGCGGGCGCCATGAAGCCGCCGCCCCTGGACTACGAGGCGCCGACGCTGCTCGCGGACGCCGTGTCGTTGCTGGCCGGCTCGGACCGCGACGCGGTGGTGCTTGCCGGTGGACAGAGCCTCGTGCCGATGCTCAACCTGCGGCTGGCGCGTCCCGACGTGCTCGTCGACCTCCGCCGCATCGAGGGTCTCGACCACATCCGCGTGGACGGTGACCGGCTGGTGATCGGCGCGATGGCGACCAAGCGGGCCGTGGAGCGCTCGGCGCTGGTCAGGGAGCACCATCCGCTGCTGCATGCGGCGACCCTCGAGGTGGGACATCCCCAGATTCGCAACCGGGGAACCGTCGGCGGGTCGATGGCCCATGCGGATCCGGCCGCGGAGTACCCGGCGGTGGCGCTCACCTGCGATGCCGACATGAGCATCGTCGGACCCGGGGGCTCTCGCCGCGTCAGCGCCGAGGACTTCTTCGTCGGCCACCTCACGACCGCCCTCGAACCCGGCGAGATCCTCACCGAGGTGAGCCTGCCCCTCATGGGCGACCGTCCCGGCGGTTTCAGATCGGGGTGGGCGTTCCGGGAGCTGTCCCGTCGCCATGGCGACTTCGCGCTCGTGGGTACCTCCATCACCTTGGCGCTCGACGGGGCCGGCCGTCTCCGGGACGCGCGCCTCGTCTACTTCGGTGTGGGCGACACGCCGTTGCGCCTCCCCGCGGCGGAACAGGTGCTCGACGGCCAGGCGCCGGTCGATGCCGTGTTCGACGAGGCGGCGCGGGTGGTCGAGGCGTCCATCGAGGGCGCGTCCTCCGACGTGCACGCATCGGCTGAGTACCGCCGGCACCTCGCAGGGGTGCTGACCGTGCGCGGTCTCCGGGAGGCGGTCGGAAGGGCGGAGGGGACATCGTGAGCGGGTCACAGCGGGCGATCAACGTGACGGTCAACGGCGTGTCGCACGACGCCATCGTCGAGCCGCGGATCGGGCTCGCCGACTTCCTGCGGGAAGAGCTCGGCCTGACCGGCACCCACGTGGGCTGCGAGCACGGCGTCTGCGGCGCGTGCACCGTGCTGGTCGACGGCCAGGCCGTCCGCTCGTGTCTGGTGCTGGCGGTCCAGGTCGACGGCGCCGAGGTCACCACGGTCGAGGGGCTGGCGGGTCCCGAGGGTCAGCTCCACCCGATCCAGCAGGCCTTCACCGATGAGCACGCGCTCCAGTGCGGCTTCTGCACCCCGGGGTTCCTCATGGCGATCCACGAGATGCTGGAGGACGACCCGTCGCCGAGCGAGGAGGAGATGCGCGACGTCCTCGGCGGACAGCTCTGTCGGTGCACCGGCTACCAGGGGATCCTGCGAGCCGTTCGTGCAGCCGCGGTCGAGGTCGCCTCGAAGGTGGGTTGTCGTTCCGTGGTCACGTCTCTGTAAG
>CAYSCB010000280.1:0-4371 GCA_964429335.1 uncultured Aquihabitans sp. | reverse complement strand
TCAGGGCGATGCTCGTCGGTTGAGATGCTCGTCGGTTGAGATGCTCGTCGGCTGAGCGGTCCGCGGCGGAACGCCGGTCGGGGGTCAGCTGCTGAGGCGCTGTTCGAGCTTGGTCAGCTCGTCGCGCATCGCTGCGGGCAGCCGCTCGCCGATGAAGTCGAAGTGGTTGGCGATCAGCTCGACCTCGCCCTTCCACGCGACGGGATCGACCTCGAGCAGCTGAGCGAGCGTCCCGGCGTCCAGGTCCAGCCCGTTCGTGTCGAGCGAGTCCGCGGTGGGGACCCAACCGATCGGGGTCTCCGCCGCGTCGGCGGTGCCGGTGATCCGCTCGAGCGCCCACTTGAGCACCCGGCTGTTCTCGCCGAAGCCGGGCCACAGGAACTTGCCGTCGTCGGACTTCCGGAACCAGTTGACCCAGAACAACTTGGGCAGCTTGTCGGCGTCGGCGGCGTCACCGATGTCCAACCAGTGCTGGATGTAGTCGCCGACGTTGTAGCCCATGAACGGCAACATGGCGTACGGGTCGAAGCGCACCTCGCCGACGGTGCCGGCAGCGGCTGCGGTCTTCTCCGAGCTCATCGCCGCGCCGAGGAAGGTCCCGTGCTGCCAGTCGAAGGCCTGGGTGACGAGCGGGACGTTCGTGGCACGACGCCCGCCGAAGAGGATCGCCGAGATCGGCACGCCGGCCGGGTCCTCCCACTCCGGAGCGATCGACGGGCACTGCGCCGCGGGTGTGGTGAAGCGGGCGTTCGGGTGCGCTGCCGGGGTACCCGCGTCGGGCGTCCAGTCGTTGCCCTTCCAGTCGACGAGGTGCGCCGGAGGCTCCGACATGTCCTCCCACCAGACGTCGCCGTCGTCGGTCTTCGCGACGTTGGTGAAGATGGAGTTGCCCCACATCGTGTCCATGGCGTTCCTGTTGGTCTCGACCGACGTCCCCGGAGCGACACCGAAGAAGCCGGCCTCGGGGTTGATCGCGTACAGACGGCCGTCGTCGCCGAACTTCATCCAGGCGATGTCGTCGCCGATCGTCTCGACCTTCCAGCCCGGCAACGTCGGGATCAGCATCGCCATGTTGGTCTTGCCGCAGGCCGACGGGAACGCTGCGGCGATGTAGCGCTTGACGCCTTCCGGCGAGGTGATGCCGAGGATCAGCATGTGCTCGGCCATCCAGCCGGCATCCCGGGCCATCGTCGACGCGATCCGCAGTGCGAAGCACTTCTTGCCGAGCAGGGCGTTGCCGCCGTAGCCGGAGCCGTAGGACCAGATCTCCTGGGTCTCCGGGAAGTGCGATATGTACTTGGTGTCGTTGCACGTCCGCGGCACGTCGGCGGCGCCGTCGGCCAGCGGGGCTCCGACGGAGTGCACGCAGGGCACGAACGCGCCGTCGGCTCCGAGCACGTCGAGCGCTCCCTGTCCCATGCGGGTCATGATCCGCATCGACACCGCGACGTACGGGGAGTCCGTCAGCTCGACGCCGATGTGCGCGATCGGCGATCCGAGCGGGCCCATGGAGAACGGGACCACGTACATCGTGCGGCCGCGCATCGCGCCCCGGTAGAGCTCGAGCATCTCCGCCTTGAGCTCGGCCGGAGCCCGCCAGTGGTTGGTCGGCCCTGCGTCGATCTCCTGCTCGCACGCGATGAACGTGCGATCCTCGACGCGGGCGACGTCACCGGGATCGGACAGCGCGAGGTAGCTGTTCGGCCGCTTGGTCTCCGACAGCTCGTCGAAGGTCCCGTTGTCCACCAGGAGGTGGCAGAGCCGGTCGTACTCCTCGGACGTCCCGTCGCACCACTCGACGGAGTCGGGTTGGAGGATCTCCTGCCACTGCTCGACCCAGTCGATGAGCTTCTGGTTGCTGGTGGTCCCTGCCATGGTCTCCTCGATCGGTCGGTTCAGTTGATCTCCGGCGCCGGCTCGGCGTGTGCCCGGAAGGTCGGTGTCCCCATGTCGGCCTCGGAACCGAAGCGCAGCGCCGTGGCACAGCCCTGGTCGTCGAGGTCGTAACGCACCCGCTGCCCTTGACGGAGCATCCGGAACAGGGAGCCGTCGAGCGCGGTCGGCGCGAGGTCGTGTTCGGCCATGTCCGTGTCCCGGATGACGATGCCGTCGCCCGTGGCTGGGTCGTAGGACTTGATCACGCCTTGCACAGCGATGCCGCTCCTGACTCGATCAGCGGGTTCGGTCCGCGGCCCGACGGCCGGGGTGCTCCCACGGCCAGGACGGTGCTGGCCCGTCGCAACCGTACCGGTGGCCGTTCGGACGCGGCAAAGCAGCGGGTCTGGTTCCAGGCGGTCGGGTTCGCTCCGGAGTCGGAGGATCAGGCCGGGGGACGGTTGCTGACGGGCTTGGTGACCTTGCCGGCCTTGATGCAACCGGTGCACACGTTCATGCGCTTGGTGCCACCCGAGGTCGCCACGCGGATCCGCTGGATGTTCGGGTTCCAGCGACGCTTGGTGCGGCGATGGGAGTGGCTCAGGCTCATCCCGAACGAGGGGCGCTTGTCGCAGATCTCACACACGGCGGCCATGGCTGGTTCTCTTCTCCGGTCTTCCCGCAACGGTCGGCGGTGGTTCCCTGCCCTGCGGCAGCGGCGTTCTCGATACCCGGGGTGTCCGGGCGGCCGACCGGGTCGGAGACCGGCGGTGGGCCGGCGGGCATCGTAGCGTCTCGACCGGCGCCGGCCCAAGCGCGCGGGCCCTGTCCGGGCTCGACGGGCGCTCGGTAGGCTCACGGCATGGTCAGCGGCTCGTCCGGCGCATCGGTGGACGTCACCCTCGGACCACGCGACCTGGTCGCGGCCCTCCGGTCGTGCGTCACGGTGCTGCGCGACCACGCCGCGGCGCTTGACGGCCTCGACGCTTCTGACCCATGGGACGACGTCGCTCCGACCGGCGCGGTCGACAGCAGCGACGTTGCTCTGCCGATTCGGGGCCCCGCTGGTGACCCGGGTCCCGGCTCGGACCTCGGTGAGACCCTTGCCGGCGCCTGCGACGCCGTCGGGGACGACTCGAACTTCTCGGTCGTGAGCGAGCGGCTGGTCGAAGGTGCCCGCAGCGCAGCGCGGACGGACGCGGGCGACCACCTCGCTGCGTTCCTGGCCGGGGCGTCCGACGTCCTGCGCAACGCGGACGGCCTCGACGGTGCACGGTTGGCGCTCGCGCTCGAGGCGGGTGCAGAACGCGTCACGGAGTCCGACGACGGGACGCACCCGGGATGCCTGCTCGCAGTGATGGCAGCGACAGCCGACGGCGCGCTGGGTGCCGCGGACGCCGCCGGCGGCCTCGCCGAGGTGCTGGTCTCGGCTGCCGAAGCCGGTCTGGTCGAACTGGAGCAGGGACCCGTCGCCGATGCCCGGCTGGCAGCGCGCGGCACCGTCGATGGCGCTGCGGCCGGCTTCCTGTTGATCCTCGACTCGCTGGCGGCGATCGTGTCCGGTGATCCGTTGCCGGAGCCGCCGCGACAGGTGACGCCGCCGCTCGTGGCGCGACCGGGGCAGCGGTTCGTCGTTCGCTGCCAGGTCACGCCGCCGGTCGTGGACGTGGAGGTCGCTGCTGACCTCGAGGTCGTCCTCCACGAGTTGACCGAACGCCTCGTGCTCGAACGTGCTGGCGGACGCTGGGTCGTCGACGTCGTGACGACCCTGCCGGGCCCCGTCGTCGAATCGCTCGCCGGTACCGGCGTCCTGAGCGAGCTCGACATCGCCGTGGTCGAACAGGCCTGACGGACAAGGCCGCTCGGCGTGGTGGACTGGTCGTCGTGAGCGACCGACCGCCGATCACCCTCGTCGAGCTCCACGCCATGGGTGTCGACGTCCTTGCTGGCGTCGGTCCCCGCAAGCTCGACGGGCTCGCTGCGCTCGGCATCGACTCCCTGGGCGATCTGCTGACCTACTACCCGCGGCGGTACGTCGACCGGACGCGTGAGGCCCGCATCGCCGATCTCGCCGAGGGCGAGCAGGCGCTCGTGCTGGGAAGGGTGGCCTCGGTGAGCAGCCGACGCGTCCGCGGCGGTCGGGCGATGGTGATCGCTGAGGTTCGCGACGACAGCGGGTCGCTGCGCTGCACGTTCTTCAACCAGCCGTGGCGCGAGAAGCAGCTCGGTCGTGCGACGGCCGGCGTCGGTGCCCACGATGCCGGCCTCGAGGTCGCCATGTTCGGGCGGATCGAGGTCTTCCGCGGTCGCCGCCAGATGACCAATCCCGTCGTCGACGTCATCGGTGACAGCCGCGGCGGCCGGACCGGTCGGATCGTGCCGATCTACCCGCAGTCCGACAAGGCGCGCCTGACGACCTGGGAGCTCGGGGAGTGGACCGCACAGGTGCTGCGTCGCAGTCGTGAGCGTGGGATCGACGACCCGGTCCCGGCCGAC
>CAYSCB010000279.1:0-4392 GCA_964429335.1 uncultured Aquihabitans sp. | reverse complement strand
CCGCGTAGCGGGCCAGTGCCGCAATCGACGCGGTGAACAACGCCCAGGACGGTTCCGCTGCTGACAGGTCCAAGAGTGCTTGTTGTGCGCCGTTGAACGCGTCGGCGTTGCGGTCATTCACCTTGCCGACGATGAACGCAACGCGTTCGAAACAGATCTCACCGCGCAACGCAGCAGCGTGCAACACGTCGAGATCGAGACGCAGTCGTTTGGCGATCTTGACTTCTCGCGACACCGACGACCGGGAACGGCCGTGACGACGTTCGAACCAAGGACCGGTTCCGGTCCCGTACCGGATGTCACACAAAGCCCGACCATCGATCTCGGCCGCGACACCCGCAGAGAACGCATCCAACGACCGGCGAACCAGCTCGATGTCGTCGAACACCCCCAGGCACTCGTCATCAGACAGGCCCTTCACCTCAGTCGTCGCCAACAACCGTGCCGCAAGCACCGCAGCATGAGAACGATCCGTCGACGCCACCCGCGCAGCAGCCGGCTCGAACCCCACCAACCCCGGACCCGAGAGTGGGTCCGGTCCGGCGCCTCCGGCTTCGTCTTCCCCAGCAAGCGAACTCATGTTCGATACCCTGCCCACATGCACTGACAGTGCGCAAGGCATCATCAGGAATTCTCCGAGATCCTCTCGATACATCCCACATTGTGGTCGGCGACAGCTGACACCGACACGTCGGCCCACCCCCGTCATGCCCGAAACCCCAGCTCCAACTCGTGTTCAACAACCACAGAAGCTCATGCCCCCCGAGGCGGTGAGCGGTACATCCGCGCCGGTCCGCCGCAGCCGCCGGGCCGCAGCCGACAAGGAGGAGCCGACGGTGGCCCGCACTACCCTCCTTGAGGTGAAAGCGCTGCGATCGTTCACCGTCCGCCCACGACTCCCCGAGCCGCTCGCAGCGCTCGACCGGTTGGCTTCCAACCTGCGCTGGTCGTGGGACCGCCCGACACGCGAGCTGTTCACGAGCATCGATCCCCGCATCTGGGACGAGGGCGGCCACGACCCCCGACGCGTGCTCGCCGAGGTCGAACCCGCCCGGCTCGACGAGCTCAGCTCCGATGCGTCGTTCCTCGAACGAATGACGGCCGTCGCGGCATCTCTCGACGCGTACGAGTCGCTTCCGCGGTGGTTCCAGCACGAGCTCGCGTCGGGTCATGTGCCGACCGTCGGCGGCGAATCCGCGCTCGACGGCGGCGTGGTCGCCTACTTCTCGCCCGAGTTCGGCATCGCCGAAGCCGTCCAGCAGTACTCCGGGGGTCTCGGCGTGCTGGCCGGCGACCACCTGAAGGCAGCGTCGGACCTCGGTGTCCCACTCGTCGCGATCGGCCTCTTCTACCGCCACGGCTACTTCCGCCAGTCGCTCACCGTCGACGGCTGGCAACAGGAGCGGTTCCCCGACCTCGACCCCTACGCGATGGCGCTCGAGCTGTGCAGCGACGTGCGGGTCACGATCGAGCTCGAGGAGCGGACGCTGATCGCCCAGGTGTGGAAGGCGACGATCGGCAGGACTCCCCTCTACCTGCTCGACGCGGACGTCGAGGAGAACCCGCACGACCTGCAACTCGTCACCGATCGCCTCTACGGCGGCGACGTCGAACACCCGCTGCGCCAGGAGATGCTGCTCGGCATCGGCGGCGTGCGTGCACTCGACGCGCTCGGGATCCCTGCACACGTGTTCCACACCAACGAGGGCCACGCCGGCTTCCTCGGCCTCGAACGGATCCGGGCGTGCATGCAGCGCGACGGCCTGACCTTCGCCGAGGCCCTCGAAGCCGTGCGGCCCGGCGCGGTGTTCACGACCCACACACCGGTGCCCGCCGGGATCGACCAGTTCCCCCGGGAGCTCATGGACCGCTACTTCGGACAGTGGGCGCACGGCTGCGGGATCGACCTCGACACGCTCATGGCGCTCGGGCACCACCCGGCTGACCCCTCGGACGCGCCGTTCAACATGGCGGTCATGGGCATGCGGCTCGCCGAACGCCGCAACGGCGTGTCCGAGCTGCACGGCGAGGTCAGCCGGGGCATGTTCTGCGACCTGTGGCCGGGCGTGCCGCAGCCCGAGACGCCGATCGGTCACGTCACCAACGGCGTGCACGGGTCGACCTGGGTGGCCGCAGAGATGGTCGAGGTGTTCGCCGAGCACGTCGGCGCCGACTGGCAGTGGGCGGGACCGCAACGCTGGGACGCGATCAGCGACGCCGACGACGACCTCCTGTGGCAGGCGCACCGCTCCTCGAAGGTCCGGATGGTCGAGCGCGTGCGGGAGCGGTTGCGGGCGTCGGGCCTGTCGGTGGGCAGGTCCGCGTCGGACCTCGCCTGGGTCGACCAGGCCCTCGACCCGGACGCGCTCACGATCTGCTTCGCACGACGGTTCGCGACCTACAAGCGGGCCGCGCTGCTGCTCACCCAGACGGAGCGTCTGCTCGCTCTGCTGCACGACGCGGACCGACCGATCCAGTTCGTGTTCGCCGGCAAGGCGCACCCGGCGGACGACCGGGGCAAGGAGCTGATCCGCCAGATCGTCACGTTCGCACAGGACCCCGCGGTGCGGACCCGGTTCACCTTCGTCGAGGACTACGACATGGCCCTGGCCCGGGCGCTCGTCCAGGGAGCGGACATCTGGCTCAACACGCCGGTTCGCCCGATGGAGGCGTCGGGCACGAGCGGGATGAAGGCCGTCATGAACGGTGCGATGCACTGCTCGATCCTCGACGGGTGGTGGGCGGAGTGCTTCCGCGCCGGGTCCACGAACGGTGCCGACACCGGAGGGGTGGGCGGACCGAACGGCTGGGCGATCTCGTCAGCGGAAGCCGTCGACGACACCGCCCGACGGGACGAGCTCGAGGCGAACAGCCTGTTCGACATCCTCGAGACGCAGGTCATCCCCCTCTACCACCCCGCTCCCGGCGACCTCGGCTCGACACCGACCGCATGGGTGTCACGCATGAAGGAGTCCCTGCGGACCCTCGCCCCGTTCGTCGGCGCACACCGCATGGTGCGTGACTACGTCGACGAGCTGTACCTGCCCGCTGCCGAGCGTGCGGGCGAGCTGTCAGCGGACGGCTACCGCGGTGCGCGCGACCTGGCGGCGTTCCGTGCACGGATCGCGGCCTGCTGGCACCAGGTCCACGTCGACGACGTCGAGGTCGACGACGCCGTTGCGGACCTCGGGGGTGCCCGACCCGTCACCGCGACCGTCGCGCTCGGCGAGCTGCGTCCCGACGAGGTCGAGGTCCAGCTCGTCGCCGGACGGGTCGGACAGGCCGGTGAGCTCGAGGACATCGTCACGGTCGTGATGGCCGAGGACGGCCGGACCGACGACGCGCACCACCGCTTCGTCGCTGATGCTCCCCTGCTCAGCGCCGGACGCATGGGAGTCACGGCACGGGTCGTCCCCGCGAGCGATCTCCTGACCAACCCGGTCGAGCTCGGTCGTGTCGCCTGGGCGGGCTGAACTTCAGCCGAAGTCGGCCGCTCCCGGACCGTCGCGGAGGAACGACTGCACGCCGACGGTCGCATCCTCGGTACCGAACGACTCGACGAACAGTCGTTGTTCGAGATCGAGGCCGGCCGCGAGCGGCCCCTCGAGTCCGGCGTCGATCGCCTGCTTCGCAAGCGCGAGCGCCGCACGGGGGCCACGGGCGAACGTCGCCGCGAGCTCGACTGCAGCGTCGAGCGCATCACCGTCCACGACACGGTCGACCAGTCCGATGGCAGCGGCCTCCTCGGCGCCGACGGTCCGGCCGCTGAGCACCAGGTCCTTCGCCCGGGCCGGCCCGATGAGCCGGGCGAGGCGTTGGGTGCCGCCGCCGCCGGGGATGATCCCCAGCAGGATCTCGGGCTGGCCGAACCTGGCCCGCGACGACGCGACGCGGAAGTCGCACGCGAGCGCCAGCTCGCATCCACCGCCGAGCGCGACCCCGTTGACCGCCGCGATCGTCGGACACGGCAGCGCCGCGAGGTCACCGAGCGCGTGCAGGAACGCTGCACCGATCGCGGCGACACGCTCCGGCGCGGCGATCCCGAACGGCTCGGTTCCGCCGCGCTCGGCGAACTGGGTGATGTCGGCGCCGGCGGCGAAGACCTTCGGTCCACCGGTGACGACCACGGCACGTGCTCCCTCGTCACGCAGCGCCGAGACGACCGACCGCAGCTGTTCGAGCACCTCGACGCTGAGCGGGTTCACCTTGCCGTTGGCGATCGTGATCACGTCGACACCGCCCTCGCGGTGGCGACCGATGAGCGATGCGGTTGCGTCGGGTCCGGTCATGGGGCCGGACAGTACCGGTCCCGTCGTCTGCGTTCGGACTCCGCGACTCGCAGGACCGCCGATGCGGTGGGGCGACGGGCGGGGTCGGGGTCGCAGCATTCGG
>CAYSCB010000278.1:0-4458 GCA_964429335.1 uncultured Aquihabitans sp. | reverse complement strand
GGCGGACACCGTGGCGCGGGACGACCAGGTGCGGATCATGTGGGACGACACGCCGATTGACCTGTTCTTCGCCTACGACGCCTTCCACGACGCCGCTGACAGCGGCGCGGTCGACGTACCGTTCGCCGACACGACGATCCGGGTCCTGTCGGCGACGCATCTCACCGTGTGCAAGGTCGCCTTCGACCGCCCGAGGGACTGGGTCGACATCGATGCGATGCTCGATGCCGACGCCGCGATCGACTCGGCCGAGGTCATGCGGTGGGTCGGCCGCATCTGCGGCGACACCGACCGGCGCTATGACCGGATCGCGGCGGTCCTGATGCGTTGAGGTCCACGCAACCCGCTCCGGCACCGACCGCTACCTTCGGACCATGTCAGCAACGCCACCCAGGGACGTCGGCAACACCCGTTACGAGGCGGAGATCCGCCGCACCACCCACGACGTCGCCCACATCCGCGGGGCGACCCTCGCCGACGTCGTGTTCGGCCAGGCCTATGCGATCGCCGGTGACCACCTGCCGACGATCGCGGACCAGCTCCTCAAGACGCGCAGCGAACGGGCGCTGCACTTCGGTCGCGGCGACAACGACCGTCATGTGAACTCCGATTTCGGGTACCTCGCGATGGGCGTGACGCCGTGGGCGCAGCGGATGCTCGACACCCAACCGGACCACGTGCTCGCAGCGGTGGACGCGTACGCGGCCGGCCTCAACCGCTGGCTCGCCGAGCACGGCACCGGCGGGTTGCCCGAGTGGTGCCGTGACGCCGAGTGGATCCGCCCGGTGGAACCGCTCGACCTGTTCCGCCTGTACGCGGACATGGCGCTGATGGCGTCGGGGCGCAACGCGGCCGAGTTCGTCGGCGCGGCGCAACCTCCGGGTGCACCGCCGGTCGCCCGCCCGGAGCGACCGCTGGTGCCCGATGACCATCCGGGCTCGAACGGGTGGGCGCTCGGCGGCGACGTCGTCGACGGAGGTCGCGGCGCTGTCGTCGCGAACCCGCACTTCCCCTGGTACGGCGACGGACGGTTCTGGGAGTGCCACCTCACCGTCCCCGGCGAGCTCGACGTCTACGGCGTGTGCCTGGTCGGCGCGCCGGGGGTGCAGATCGGGTTCAACCGCGATGTCGCGTGGACCCACACGTTCTCCCGCGGGCAGCGCTTCGTCTTCTACTCGTTGCGGCTCGACCCGTCGGATCCGACCCGCTACGCCTACGGCGACGAGGTCCGGGAGATGACCTCACGCATCGAGGAGATCGGCGTCCGCTCCTCGGACGGCTCGGTCGAACGCGTCGAACGCACGATGTGGTCCTCGCACTACGGACCGATGCTGGATGTGCCGCTCCTGGGTTGGAGCGAGGCGATGGGCTTCACGCTGGCGGACATCAACGACGGCAACGACCGGTTCCTCGCGCAGTACCTCGCGATGGACGCTGCGACCGGCGTCGACTCGTTGCGCGACGCGGTGCGCACCCACCAGGGGCTGCCCTGGGTCAACGTCATGGCCGCCGACCGTGACGGCGAGGCCTGGTACGCCGATCCCTCCCCGGCGCCACGGCTGACGCCCGAGGCCGAGGCGGCGTTCGACCGGGCTGTCACGACGGACCCCGTGACGATGCTGTTCTACAGCCAGCGCGTCGCGATGCTCGACGGCTCCGATCCGGCCAACGAATGGGTCGACGATCCCCGCAGCGCCCTGCGTGGCGCGGTCCCGATCGAGGATCTCCCCGAGCTGCACACCCGGACCACGGTGTTCAACGCGAATGACCCCTACTGGGTGGCGCACCCGACGATCCGCCTCGAGCAGGGTCCCGTGTTCTGCGGCCTGTACGGCCGGCCGCTGTCGCCACGCAGCCGGATGAACGCGACAGTGCTCGCCGGCGACGCGCCGTCCGGGCCGACGGCTCCGGGGCGGCTCTGGACCGCGGCCGACCTGGAACGGGCACTGCTCGACAACCGCTCCCTGCTCGCCGAGCAGCTCCTGGACGGCGTCATCGAGCGCTGCCGCGCCTCCGGCGACGGGATGCTCGTCGCCGCGGCCGACATCCTCGACGGCTGGGACCGTGCGTTCGATCTGGGCTCCACGGGTGCGGTGCTGTGGCGCGAGTTCCTCGCGACCTTCAGCGAGGTCGACCTCAGCGCCGGCGGGTCGCTGTTCGCGGTGCCCTTCGACGTCGACGATCCGGTTCGCACCCCACGCGATCTCGCTCCGGCGCCTGCATCCGGACCTGATCCGGTCCACACCGCGATGTGGGCCGCGCTCGACGTCCTCGACGCAGCCGGCGTCGCGCCCGACAGCGCGCTCGGCGACGTGCAGTTCATCGACCGCTCGGGCGAGCGCATCCCGCTGCACGGGGCGAACGAGGTGGAAGGCATCATCAACGTGGTCGCACCGGTGGGGGCGCTCGCCGGCAGCGACCTGGAACCACGCCCGCCGACGGGAACCCCGATCCCCGGCCGGACCGAACGCACCGGCCTCTGCTCGACTGGCTACCCGGTCACCTACGGGGCGTCGTGTCTGATGATCGTCGGCTTCGACGAGGACGGTCCGGTGGGGCGCGGGCTGTTGACCTACGGCCAGTCCGGCGACCCGTCGTCGCCGCACCACGTCGACCAGGTGCGCGAGTTCTCCGCCAAGCGGCTCCGCCCGCTGCTGTTCCACGACGCCGACATCGACGCCAATCCGAACCTCACCGTCGAGGTCGTCACCGCCTGATCACCGGCACCCCAGCGGCTCCTCACGGCAACACGCGACGTCGGGCTCGCGTCGTAGCCTGAGCGCTTCGTCGCCCCGCCTCATCGGCTGACGCGCCCCGACCCGAAGGAGTCGCTGTGCTCTCCCCACGATCCGGCCGCCCACTCGACCTCGGTCCCGACGCCGAGGGGTGGGTCGACGTCTGTGCGTTCGACGACATCGTCGATCGCCGTGGCATCGCCGTGGTGCTGCGTGGCAACGACGTCGCTGTCATGCGCGACGGTGACACGGTCCACGCCGTGGGCGGCACCTGCCCGCACCGCGGCGGTCCGATCGCCGAGGGCGAGGTCATCGACGGCGAGGTGATCTGCCCGCTGCACCTGTGGGACTTCGATCTGCGGACCGGGATCTCGGTGTACGACCCGGCGGACCGGCTCCCGCACTACGACGCCCGCATCAGGAACGGTCGGGTCGAGATCGACGCGGACAGCGTGCCGCTCGGACCCGGTCGGCCTGAGGTCTACCTCGGTCCGTGGATCCGCAGGGGTGCCACCGACCGCGGCATGGCCCTGGTGCACCAGCTCGCCGGGGGCGGCAGGCCCCCGGTCGAGGCGATGGGCTCGAAGCGCTTCGAGTCCAAGCTCCGGGAGATCCGCACGTACCCCTCCCTCGACGACGTCGTGTTCGTCCCCGCGCAGCTCGCCCGCCTGCCGCTCCTCGACGACGAACCGGTCGACACGTCGGTGCGTCTCGGCACGCGTGCCCGCCGTCCCCTCGAGCTCGACATCCCGCTCATCGTGTCCCACATGAGCTTCGGGGCGCTCTCGCGCGAGGCGAAGACCGCGCTCGCCACGGGCGCCAAGGCGGCGGGCACCGCGATCTGCTCGGGTGAGGGTGGCATGCTCGGAGACGAGCGCGCCGCTGCGGGCCGGTACGTCCTCGAGATGGCCTCGGGGTACTTCGGTTGGACCGAGGAGGCGATCGCGCAGGCCGACGCCGTCGAGGTGAAGATCGGCCAGGGCGCCAAACCCGGACTCGGCGGTGTGCTCCCCGGCGCCAAGGTCAGCCGGGAGATCGCCGAGGTGCGTGGCATCCGCGAGGGCGAGCCCAGCCGCTCGCCGTCGCGCTTCCCCGACATCGACTCGGTCGGGGCGCTCGCCGAACGTCTGGCGTGGATCCGATCGGTCGACCCCGGCGTCCCGATCGGCATCAAGGTCGCCGCGGGTCGGGTCGCTGATGACGTCGCTGCGGCGGTGGACGCCGGAGCGGACTACGTGGTCATCGACGGCCTCGGCGGTGGAACCGGTGCCGCACCGGTCCACGTCAAGGACCACGTCGGCGTCCCGAGCTGGGTCGCGTTGCACACCGCCCGGACCTGGCTGGACGACCACGGCCACGACGACGTCCAGCTCGTCGTCACCGGCGGGATCCGGACGCCTGACGAGATGGCCAAGGTCATGGCGCTCGGAGCGGACGCCGTCGCGCTCGCGACCGCCGCGATGATGGCCATCGGGTGCCAGCAGTACCGGGCGTGTCACCGCGGAACCTGTCCGGTCGGCATCGCCACGCAGGACCCGGTCCGCCGCGCGCGGCTCGACGTGGACATCTCGGCGGAGCGACTCACGCGCTTCCTCACCACGGCGACATCGATGATGGCCGACTACTGCCGGATCACCGGCCGGCGGTCCCTCGGCGAGCTCGACCACGACGACCTGACCGCGCTCCGCTCCGAGACAGCGGAGCTGCTCGACCTCGACCTCAT